>JAJPEO010000055.1 GCA_021166815.1 Nocardioides sp. | reverse complement strand
AAGGAGATCATCGGGCGGATGCTCGGGCTGTGACGTTCCCCTCGATGGCGTGACCGAAATCCCCCCTGGGGGATAATCTGGGGGCGTGAGCACTCCCCACACCTACGGCCGTCAGCAGGAGAAGGGTCGCCGCCACCTGCTCGACCTCAACGCGCCGCGCCCGGTGACCAACCTCGAGGCGGAGGACCGGAGCCTCACCAACGTGCAGCGCTGGGTCGCCTCCAGCATCGCCGTGACCACCCTGCTCCACATGGCGCTCGCGGCCATCTACGCGGCGATGACGGTCGCGGACGACCGACTCGACGCCCAGGTCGGCCTCAGTGCGATCGCCGGCGCGTTCGGTGTCATGGCCGTCGGCGCCGGGCTCGCCATCCACGGCAGGCGCATCCTCTCGCCGTGGCTGGCGCTCGGCATCATCCCGATGCTGGTGGGGCTCTGGCTGGCCCTGGGCTGATCACCTGGGCCGATATCCCCACCTCGTGAGACGACTCCGCTGTTTGCTACCGCTCGGTACACCCTTGTGGGCATGATGTGCTCCCCGTCACATCACTCCTGAGGAGACCGCTCCCGTGTCCGACGCCAGCCAGAACGACATCCTCGCCACGCGTGCCGAGTACCAAGCGCGCATCGCCGGGAAGACCCTCCCCCTGATCGTCCAGCAGGCCGCCACCGAGCACCCCGACAGCCCGGCGTACTCCGACCGCTACGACGTCCCCGAGGGCGAGTCCTGGAGCACCATCACGTGGGGGCAGACCTGGGAGCTCACCCAGCAGGTCGCCGCCGCGCTGATCGCGCTCGGGGTCGAGAAGTCCGACCCGGTGGCGATCATGGCCAACAACCGCACCGCCCACACCCTCGCCGACTTCGGCACCATGGCCGCGGGCGCGGTGCCGATGTCGATCTACAACACCCTGTCGCAGGACCAGGTCGCCTACATCGCCGGTGAGTCCGAGCCGGTCGTGGCCATCCTCGAGAACCACGACCGCTTCCAGCGCTGGGAGAAGGCGCTGGCCGACACCGCCTCCCTCCGTCACGTGGTCATGATCGAGGACGCCGACCAGTGCCCCGACGAGCGTGTGATGACGTGGGAGGAGTTCATGGCCCAGGGCACCGACACCTCGGCCGTCGCCGAGCGGCTGGCCCAGCTCGGTCCCGAGGACCCGGCGACCTACGTCTACACCTCCGGCACGACGGGCAACCCGAAGGGCGTCGTGCTGACCCATCACAACGTGCTCTACGAAGCCGTCTCGACGATGGACGCCGCAGGCCTGCACGGCCAGCAGCGCACCGTCAGCTACCTCCCCCTGGCCCACGTCGCCGAGCGCGTGCTCGCCACCTGGGGGCCGCCGTTCCTGGCCAGCCACGTCCACGCCATCCCCGACCCCGCCGGCCTGCTGGGCACGTTGGGCGAGGTCCACCCGACGGCCTTCTTCGGCGTCCCCCGCGTGTGGGAGAAGATCAAGACCGGCATCTCCGCCAAGCTCGCCGAGGACCCGGACCCCGCCAACGTCAAGATGGTCCAGGACGCGATGGCAGCGGGCCTGGCGTGGGTCGAGGCCCACGAGTACGGCAACGAGATGACCCCCGAGGTCCAGCAGGCCTACGAGGAGGCCGACGCGGCGATCCTCGGCTTCCTGCGCCTGCTGCTGGGCCTGGACCAGGTCGAGTGGGCCGCCTCCGCGGCGGCCCCGATGCCGGTCGAGGTGGCCCGGTTCATGGCCGGTCTCGGCATCAAGGTCTACGACGTCTACGGCATGACCGAGACGGCCGGGGCCTTCACCGCCAACGGCCCGGGCGCCTTCCGCCTCGGCACGGTCGGGCGCGCCAACCCCGGCATCGAGGTCAAGCTCGGCGAGGACGGCGAGATCCTGACCCGCGGCCCGGTCAACACGCCCGGCTACTACAAGCAGGAGGGGGCCACCCGCAACCTCATCGACGCCGACGGCTGGGTTCACACCGGCGACATCGGCACCGTCGACGAGGACGGCTTCTACACGATCGTCGACCGCAAGAAGGAGCTGATCATCACCTCCTCGGGCAAGAACATCGCCCCGTCGAACATCGAGAACCTCCTCAAGGAGTCCCCGATCATCGGCCACGCGATGGCCATCGGCGACGGCCAGCCGTACGTCGTCGCCATCCTCACCCTCGACGGCGAGATCGCTCCGATCGTCGCGGACAAGATGGGCATCGAGTACACCGACCTGGCCGACCTGGCGACCAAGCCGGAGATCCGCGCGATGGCCCAGGCCGCCGTCGACAAGGCCAACGAGCGGCTCTCGCGCCCCGAGCAGGTCAAGGCCTTCGAGCTGCTGGGCCAGGAGTGGACCGCGGAGTCGGAGGAGCTCACGCCCACGCTCAAGCTCAAGCGGCGCGTGGTCAACCTCAAGTACACCGACATCATCGAGGGCCTCTACGACGCCCAGTGACGTTCGACCTCCAAGCCCATCGCGGGGGCGCCGGCCTGTGGCCCGAGAACACTCTCGAGGCCTTCGGCCGGGCCCTCGCGATGGGCATCTCCACCCTCGAGCTGGACGTCCACCTCACTGCCGGTGACGACGTCGTGGTCGCCCATGACCCGGACCTCGACGACACCCGGTCGATCCGCCACCTCACCCGCGCCGACCTGCCGCCGACCATGCCGCTGCTGCGCCAGGTCGCGGCCCTGCTCGACGAGCGCGGCGCCCATCCGGTGCGCCTCAACCTGGAGATCAAGTACGACGCCCTCGCGGCCTCGGAGCTGACCTCCCGGGCCGCGTTCGTCGACGTGGTGCTGGCGGCGATCCGCATCGACGGGCTGGTGGAGCGCACGAGCATCCAGTGCTTCGACTGGGAGGTGCTGCGCCTGGTGCACGAGGCGGAGCCCGCCCTGCGCCGCAACGTGCTGGCCAGCGACAAGTACCTCCAGCCCCGCCAGGAGGGCGCGAGCCCGTGGCTCGGCGGGATCGACATCGACGACCACCCCGGCGGGTTCGTCGAGGCGGCGGCCGCCGCGGGGTTCGACGCCATCTCCCCCATCCACGGAGCACCGTTCCGCTCCGGTGTGACCGACGCGGCGTACCGACCCTTCGTCACCGCGGAGATGGTCGCCGCCGCGCACGCCGCGGGGATGGGCGTCATCCCGTACGTCGTCGACGACGCCCCCACCATGCGCCACCTGGTCGACCTGGGCGTGGACGGCCTCATCACCAACCGCCCCGACGTGCTGCGTGACGTGCTTGCCGCGGCCGGCCGCGCACTGCCGGCGACCTTCGC
>JAJPEO010000033.1 GCA_021166815.1 Nocardioides sp. | reverse complement strand
CCGGGTAGTGCCGCTAACTGCCGGTTACATGGAGCTGGGGCAAACGGGGCTGGGGCGAGCTGGGGCGGGCGGGGCGGGGGGAACCGGGGCGGGCCCCCGTCAGAGGTCGAGCGCGGCGAGGGCGTGGTCCACGTCGTCGGGGCTGGTGTCGCCGCCCAGGAAGCACGCCTCGTGGTCCATCGCGGCGTCGATGGCCTGCTGCATGCGTACGCGCCGGTCGCCGGTGCGGCCGTCACCCAGCTCGAGGACGCGACCGCCCGGCGGGATGAACGCCGACTGGTGGAGCCCGGATCCGCAGAGCCCGGCGAGCACGCTCGCGGAGCCCACCGCCCGGAGCTGCTCGTCGACCTCGAGCTCCTGCGGGTGGACGACGTCGAAGCCGTGGCCGGCGAAGACCCGGTCGAGGGCCTGGTCATGCCGAGAGCTGCTGCGCACCGGACGGCGGTGCCCGAAGCGCCGGCGCTCCTCGTTGAGCCGGGAGCGGGATATGTAGACGCGCGAGCCCCCACCGGCTCCGCGGAAGCCGCGGGCCACGCGCTCCCACACCTTGCGGGCTTCGGGGTGCGCCCAGGCGTGCAGCGCGACCGAGCGTCCCGGCACGACGAGCCGGTCCACGGCCATCGGCGCCTGCTTGCCGACGACACGGATCGGCAGGCCTCCCCAGCCGGCGAGCTCGACGTAGCGGCGGTGCCAGTCGTCGACGGTGTACGGCCCGAAGTTCGAGTGGAACACCAGGCCGGCGGGCTGCTCGCGCAGGGTCGGCCACAGCGTCGTCAGCGTCTCGACCAGGAAGTGGCCGAAGACGGACGCCCAGGTGCCGCCGTACAGCCACGTGCCGCGCAGTCGCTGAGCGTCCGCCCGACGCTCGACGCGGTCGGGGTCGCTGGCCACGCGGGTGCCGCGGCGGTCGCCGAGGATCTTCTGCGACGTCGGCACCAGCTCGTCGTGGGCGTCGTAGACCGCGCCGGTGAACCACTGGTTGAGCCGGTGGACCGTCGCCAGCCGCCCCGTGGCGACCGGGGTGAGGTAGGCGTCGTCGACGGTGACCAGCTCGGGAGGCCGGCGCGGACGGACGGGTGGCTCGACCCGCCGCCAGACCGGCTCCCTTGCCTGAGCACGACCGAGAACGTGCTTGTCAGGCATGGGTTAGCGGTAGTTGGTGAACTGCACGGCGAAGTCGTAGTCCTGGGACTTGACCAGCGAGATCACGGCCTGGAGGTCGTCGCGCTTCTTCGACGACACCCGCAGCTCGTCGCCCTGGACCTGCGCCTTGACGCCCTTGGGGCCCTCGTCGCGGATCAGCTTGGAGATCTTCTTCGCGTCCTCGGTGGAGATGCCCTCCTTGAGGTTGATCGAGATCTTCGACTCCTTGCCGGACTGGCGGGGCTCGGAGGCGTCGAGGATCTTCAGGCTCTGGTTGCGCTTGATGAGCTTGTCCTGGAAGACGCTGAGCACTGCGCTCGCGCGGTCGTCGGCGCTCGCCGAGATCTCGATCGCGTGCTCGCCCTTCCACTCGATGCTGGCGCCGGTGCCCTTGAAGTCGAACCGGGTCGCGATCTCGCGGGCGGTCTGCCCGAGGGCGTTGTCGACCTCCTGGCGGTCGATCTTGCTCACGATGTCGAAGCTCGAGTCAGCCATGCCTGTCCTCCCTGGCGCGGTGCGGTGCGGGTGCGTACGGGGTCCATCCTGCCTGACGCCGGTTTCGGCTCAAGGGGTGCGGTGCGTTAGTCTTTCCCGCGCCTGGCAGGTTGCCCGAGTGGCCAAAGGGAGCTGACTGTAAATCAGCCGGCACAGCCTACGCTGGTTCGAATCCAGCACCTGCCACGTCACGAGGCCGGATCCCACGGGATCCGGCCTCGACCCATTTCGGGCGGTCATCAGGGGGCTGGCGCGGGCCGGCGCAGGCGCAGCACGAGCCCGCTGGCCAGCAGCAGGGCCGCGACCGTGGCGCCCACGGTCACCCCGAACGCGGCGGTGTGGCCGTGGAGGTCGGCCAGCCGTCCCGCGAGGCTGGACCCGAGCGCGTACCCGAGGCCGGTCGCGGCGGCCAGCAGGGTCATCGCCGCGCTGACCCGCTCGCGCGGGGCCACCCGCTCGCCCAGCGAGAAGACACCGATCATGTACGGAGCCACGGCGAAGCCCAGGGCGATCACGGTCACCATCAACGTGCCCAGCGAGTCGACGAGCAGCAGCGGCGCCGACAGCGCGACCAAGGCCAGGGCGCTGGCCCACACGCGCTGCTGCTGGGTGATGCGGGCGGGCAGCGCGGCGGTGGCAAGCCCGGCCACCACGGAGCCCACGCCGAGCAGGGCGTGCACGAGCCCGGCCAGGCCCGCCTCCCCGGCGTCGGTGGCGAGGACGGTGGTGCCGGTCTGGATCGAGCCGAACAGCGAGCCGATCGAGAGCTGGGCCAGCAACAACCCCACGAAGGTGAGCGTGACGAGCCGGCCACGGCCCTCGAGTGCGGACAGGCCGCCGGTGAGCAGGGAGCTGGAGTGCAGCGCGAAGCCGGTGCCGAACACGGCCAGCAGGGCCGCGGCCGCGAGCAGCGAGCCCGACGGCGAGAACGCCACCGCGCCCAGCCCGACCAGCGCCGGCCCGAGGACGAACGACGCCTCGTCGGCCGCGCCCTCGTAGGAGAAGGCGGCGTCGAGGAGCTGGCGCTGGTGCTCCACCTCGGAGTCGGTCAGGGGGCGCCACCGCACCCGGGCCAGGGGGCCCACCTGGGGCAGGGCGAGTCCGGTCAGGGCGGCGGTCGTCACCAGGGTGGTGACTCCGGCCCCGGTGTCGGTGAGCACCACGAGGACGGTCAGGCCCAGGGCGCCGACCAGCGACTGGACCAGCACCACCGGGCGCTGCCCGATGCGGTCGGCGAGGGCACCGGCCGCGGGCGACCCGACGGCGTTGCCCACCGCGAGGGCGCCGGCTGCGAGCCCGCCGGCGCCGTACGAGCCGGTCGCCGCGGCGACGAGCATGAGGGTGCCGAGCTGGCTCATCGCCAGCGGGAGACGGCCCAGGAAGGCGACGACGACGTACGTGGGACCCGCGACGTGGAGCAGGCGCCGGTAGGAGGCGAGAGGAGACATGGGGCGGCTTTCAGGGAACGCGAGGACTGGCGCGCCGACCCACCTCCAAGACGCGCACGGACCCTGTGCTGACGCCCAGAGTAGGGGATGCTGGGCCGGTGACCCGAACCCAGATCCACGACATCGGCCAGCGCCGGGCGTGGGTGATCTGGGTGGTGGCCCTGGCGGTCTACGTGCTCGCGGTGTTCCACCGCAGCTCGCTGGGGGTCGCCGGCATCCTCGCGGCCGACCGGTTCGACATCAACGCGACGAGCCTCGCCGTCTTCACCGTGCTGCAGCTGGTCGTGTACGCCGGCATGCAGATCCCGGTCGGGGTGCTGCTCGACCGCTTCGGCTCCCGGGCCATGCTGCTGGCCGGCCTGGTCATGATGACGGCGGGCCAGCTGGTCTTCGCCTTCAGCACCTCCTTCAGCGGCGCGGTGCTGGCGCGGGCGGTGCTCGGCGCCGGCGACGCGATGGTGTTCGTCAGCGTGATCCGGCTGGTGTCCTTGTGGTTCCTCGTCCGGCTGGCGCCGATGGTCACCCAGCTGACCGGGCTGGTCGGACAGCTCGGGGCGCTGGCGGCCGCCGCTCCGCTGGCCTTCCTCCTCGACCGGCTGGGCTGGACGCGCTCCTTCGCGATCGCCTCGAGCATCGGGGTGGTGCTGCTCGTCGCCGTCCTGGTGCTGGTCAAGGACTCGCCCTACCGCTCCGACGAGGTCGCCGTCGTCAAGCTGCGGGCCCTGGCCCAGTCGCTGCGCACGGTGTGGGGCAACCCCGGCACCCGCCTGGGCATGTGGTCCCACTTCACCTCGCAGTTCTCCGCGACGGTGTTCGCCCTGCTGTGGGGCTTCCCGTTCCTGGTCAGGGGCCTCGGCTGGTCGGAGGCCGCAGCCAGCACCCTGCTCATGGCGATGGTCGCGTGGGCGGTCGTCTCCGGGCTCCTGCTGGCCCGACTGGTCGCGCGGATCCCCTACTACCGCTCCTGGATCGTCGTCGTGGTGGTCGCCGTCATGGTGGTGCCGTGGACGGCCGTGCTCCTGTGGCCGGGGCGCGCGCCGGTGTGGCTGGTGGTCGTCATGGCCTTCGCCACCGCGACCGGCGGCCCCGCCTCCATGGTCGGGTTCGACCTCGCGCGCTCGTTCACGCCCGTCCACGCGATCGGGCGTGCCAACGGCCTGGTCAACGTCGGCGGGTTCACCGCGTCCCTGCTCACCATGGCCCTCATCGGCGTCGTGCTCGACCTGGTCGAGCCCGGCGGGATGGAGGCGTACACCCTCGACGACTTCCGCTGGGCGCTGTCGGTGCAGTACCTCTTCTGGGCGTACGGCATCGCCCAGATCCTGCGCTACCGGCGTCGTGGCATCGCCCACCTCCACCGCGTCCACCCCGGAGCCGTCGAGCAGATGAGGGCCGGGCAGTCCTTCGTCCACCCCGGCATCGGCGAGGAGGGCGTCTAGGAAGGTGGGTCAGTCCTCGTCGAGGTCGCCGGTCGGGTCGGCAGCGGTGGGGTCGTCGAGGAAGCGCCCACCCACCGGCTCGCCGTGCCACGAGACCAGGCGCCAGCCGTCGTAGGGGTCGCCCTCGAGCACGATCAGGGCGGTGTTGTGCAGCGGCTCGGTGGCCGGGGGCGCGAAGTCCGAGGGCTGCATCCGGGAGCTGATCCACGTGCGCAGCGCGGCGCCGTGGCTGACGATGAGCGCCGCGTCGTGCCCCGCGGTGACGATGCGCTCGACCGCCGAGTCGTAGCGGTGGAGGAACTCCTCGCCCGTCTCGGCGCCGGGCATGCGCACGTCGACGCGGCCCTCCAGCCAGGCGGCCACCGTGGAGATGTAGCCGTGGATCGCGTCGTGGTCGTTGCGCATCTCGAACTCGCCGGCCTGGACCTCCTCCAGCCCCGCCATCTGGACCGGGTCGAGCGAGCGCTCCAGCGAGGTCGGCGCGGCCGTCTGGTGGGTGCGGATGCGGCTGGAGACGTAGACCGCGCCGAGCCGCTCGTCGACCAGCGCCTTCGCGGCAGCGGCCGCCTGGGTGTGGCCCAGTGGGGTCAGCTCGAGACCGGGGTCGGCGGTGTCGAGCTCGCCGGTGACGTTGGCGAAGGTCTGGCCGTGGCGCATGAGGAGCAGTCGCATGGTGTCCGTCTGTCGTTCGTGGGGTGGTGGAGGCGAAGGGGTGGAGGAGCAGGGGTCAGTCGTTGAAGGGCGAGGTCTTGGACGACGCCAGCTCGATGGCCTCCGCGAGGTCGATGCTCTCCAGCGCCTCCTCGATGTCGAGGCCGAGGCCCTTGAGCTCGGTGCCGCGCTCGAGCGGCACCTGGGTGTGGACCAGCCGGTCGTCGTAGGTGTGGACCATCGTGAAGGCCAGGCCGGCGTCGACGCTGGAGAGGAAGCGGTCGACCGGCGCCGGGTCGATGGTGTAGCAGGTCGCGGAGGTGACGTTGACCGGCACGCCGGCGAAGGTCGACCACGTGGAGTAGTGCAGGTGGCCTGCCAGGATGCCGCGTACGTCGCTGCCCTCGACCACGTCGGCCAGCGCCTGCTGGTCGCGCAGCTCGATGAGCTCGGCGGCACGCAGCATGGGCAGCGGGAGGGGCGGGTGGTGCATCGCCAGGAGCGTGCCGTGCGGCGCCGGGGCTGACAGGACGTCGGCCAGCCACTCCAGCTGCACCGGGCGTAGCTCGCCGTGGTGGTAGCCCGGGACGCTGGTGTCGAGCGCGACGATGCGCAGGCCGTCGACCTCGTGGACGCGGTCCTGGAACCCGGTGTCCTCGGAGTCGAAGAGCCCCCGGGCGAACGGCGCCCGCTCGTCGTGGTTGCCCATCGTCCACACGACCTCCGCGCCCATCGCGGCGGCGGCCGGCTCGACGATCTCGCGCAACCGGGCATAGGCCTCGGGCTCGGCCCGGTCGGCCAGGTCGCCGGTGAAGACGAGGGCGCGGGGGAGCGGGCGCACGTGCGAGAGCCGCTCGAGTGCCGTGAGCAGGGACGCGTCGTTGTCCATGACGCCGTAGTGCAGGGCGTTGCCGGCGATGAGGTGGGGGTCCGACAGGTGCGCGATCGCGTGGCGCGCGGGTGGGTACTGGCCGAGCTGCTTCACGCCGCCAGCGTAGGCGAGCGGCCCCACCGCGGCAGCCGCACGTGTGGTCGACGGCAGACGTTCACCCACGGGTGGCCCCCCGGCCAACGGTCGTGCCTAGCGTGCGCTCGTGCTGGGCAGAGGGGT
>JAJPEO010000031.1 GCA_021166815.1 Nocardioides sp. | reverse complement strand
GACTCGTGCAGCGCCGGGTGGCGGGGGAGCCGCTGGAGACCGTGGTCGGCTGCGTGCAGTTCGGCCCGCTGCGCCTGTCGGTGGGGCCCGGCACCTTCGTGCCCCGGCAGCGCTCGCTGCTGCTGGCCAGCCTCGCGACGAGGGCCGCTCGCGACCACGACGCCCCGGTGGTCGTCGAGGCGTTCTGCGGCGTGGCCCCGGTCGCCGCGACGGTCGCGGGCGCCGTCCCCACGGCCGAGCTCCACGTGAGCGACGTCGACCCCATCGCCCTCGGGCACGCCCGGCGCAACCTCCCGCCGTCGGCCGCGGTCCACCTCGGGCCCGGGCTGAGCGGGCTCCCGCCCCGCCTCCGGGAGCGGGTGGACGTGCTCGCGGCCGTGGCGCCGTACGTCCCGGACGGCGAGGCCGGGCTCCTGCCGCGCGAGGCCAGGGAGCACGAGCCCGCCCGGGCATTGTACGGCGGGAGCGACGGCCTGGACCACGTACGGTCCCTGGTCGACGCCGCCGCCGACTGGCTCGCCCCCTCCGGGTGCCTCCTGGTCGAGCTCGGTCGCTCCCAGGCCGACGGCGCTTCCGCGCACGCCCGGCGGGCCGGCCGCACCGCGCGGGTGCACGCGGGGGAGGACGGCCAGACGGTGGTCCTCGAGGTGGGGCCCTGAGCACAATTCGGCTCGCCCTGCACGCGCGGATAGACTGCTGAAGTTTGTGGCGCCCGGCCCGTCCGGCCGGTCGACGCCGCACAGTCACCCAGACCTCAGCACCACACCTCAGCATCCAGGAGACATTTGTGAAGAGCGCCGTCGAGACCTTGACCCCGACTCGGGCCAAGCTGACCGTCGAGGTGCCCTTCGAGGAGCTCAAGCCGAGCCTCGACGCGGCGTACCAGAAGATCGCGAAGCAGATCAACGTCCCCGGCTTCCGCCGTGGCAAGGTCCCGCCGGCCGTGATCGACCGCCAGATCGGACGCGGTCCGGTCCTCGACGAGGCGATCAACGAGGTGATCCCGCAGCAGTACCTCGCTGCGCTGAAGGAGCACGACCTCGAGCCCATCGCCCAGCCCGACATCGAGGTGACCAAGCTCGAGGACAACGACGTCCTGGAGTTCACCGCCGAGGTCGAGGTCAAGCCCGACTTCGAGCTGCCCGACTACGAGGGCCTGGAGGCCCAGGTCGAGGACATCGAGGTCACCGACGCCGACGTCGACGAGCAGGTCCAGGCGCTGCGCGAGCGCTTCGGCACCCTCGTGACCGTCGAGCGCGCCGCTGCCGACGGCGACTTCGTCACCATCGACCTGACCGCGGCCAAGGACGGCGAGACCGTCGAGGGCGGCGAGGTGTCGGGCATGTCGTACAAGGTCGGCCGTGGCGGCATGATCGACGGGCTGGACGAGGCGCTCGTCGGCCTGGCCGCCGGCGAGGACAAGACCTTCGACTCCGAGCTGGTCGGTGGCGACCTGGTCGGCGAGCCGGTGCAGGTCAACGTCAAGGTCACCGCGGTGCAGGAGCAGCAGCTGCCCGAGTACGACGACGAGTTCGCCCAGATGGCCTCGGAGTTCGACACCGCCGAGGAGCTCACCGTCGACGTGCGCGAGCGCCTGGGCCGTGGCAAGCGCCTCGAGCAGGCTGCGGCCGCCCGCGACGCGGTCCTCGAGGTCCTGCTGGAGAAGGCATCGATCCCGCTGCCCGAGACCGTGGTCACCGACGAGCTCAACGCCCGCCGCCAGAACGTCGAGCAGCAGCTCATGATGGCCGGCCTGACGATGGAGAAGTACCTCGAGGACGAGGGGCAGACCCAGGAGGAGTTCGAGGCCGACCTCGAGCGCCGCGTCCGCGACGCCATCGCCGCGCAGTTCATCCTCGACAAGGTCGCCAAGAAGGAGGAGTTCGGCATCGACCAGTCCGAGCTCTCCGAGCACCTGGTCCGCCGCGCCCAGCAGTCCGGCCAGGACCCGCAGGAGTTCGCGAACCACATGTTCGAGCACAACCACATCCCCGAGCTGGTGCAGGAGATCCTGCGCGGCAAGGCGCTGGCGACGATCGTGGAGTCCGCGACCGTCAAGGACGCCTCCGGCAACGTGGTGGAGCTGAAGAACCTGCGCCCCGACGGCACCATCGGCGAGCCCGTGGCCGAGGAGGCCACGGCAGAGGAGGAGGCTCCGGCCGAGGAGGCCTGAGCCACCCCACCTCTCTCCATGTAACCGGCAGTTCCCTGCACTGAACGGCGCGAATTCGCGCCGGGAGGTGCAAGGAACTGCCGGTTACTTGTGTGTGCGGACCGTAGGCATGGTGGCATCGCGGCAGTAGGGTCACGGGCATGCCCACGCACCCGGGTCCGGGAACCCTGGAGTCCGTCTCCCTGCTCGCGGAGGTCGCCGACGAGCTCGTGCTCTCCGGCGTCCGCGACACGCACCTGGCCTGGCTCGATCGCGTGAACGGCTGGGTGGGCGCGTTGCCGTACGCGGCCGGACACCACGTCGTGCACCGCTCGATCGCCTCGACCGTCTACGGCGGTGTCGGCCTGGGCCTGCGCGCGACGCGGATGGGCGCCGACGCGGTCGCCGAGCGGCGTCCTGCGCGCGAGACCGACCGCCGCCTCGAGAACGGTCCCCGCGGGCGCTTCGTCCGCTCGGCTGTCAACGGCCTGATCGGCGACCGCCTCGCCGAGCAGCGACCCGAGTGGGCCCTCACCATGGCCGTGCGCAAGGACGGCGCCGACGTGAGCGTCGACGACGCCGGACTGGCTGCGGCCTACCCCGCGGCCACCGGCCAGCTCGCGGTCTTCATGCACGGGCTGTGCGAGGACGAGTCGTACTGGGACTGGCAGGTCGAGTCCCGTGGTCCGGGCTATCCCGCGCTGCTCGAGGGGCTCGGCTGGACCCCGGTCATGCTGCGGGGCAACAGCGGGCTTCCCCTGCGCACCAACGGAGTGGCGCTCGCGAGCCTCCTGCAGCAGGTGGTCGCCGAGTGGCCGGCGCCGGTGACGCGCATCGCGATGGTCGGCCACTCCATGGGCGGGCTGGTCGTCCGCGCGGCCGGCGCGGTGCAGGGGTGGGCCGACGCGCCCTGGACGGACCTGGTGAGCGACGTCGTCACCCTCGGCACGCCCCACCTGGGCGCGCCCCTTGCCGCCGGGATCGGCCACGGCGCCAGGGCGCTGTCGCGCTTCCCCGAGACCGGGGCAGTGGCCAGGTTCCTCGACTGGCGCTCGCGCGGCGTGCACGACCTGGTCGAGGGACTCGACGCGGCCGTGCCCGCGCTGCCGAACGCCCGCTACCTCCTGGTGTCGGCGACCGTCACCCGGTCCTCGGCCCATCCCGTGGGCCGCTGGCTGGGCGACGCGCTGGTGCGCCAGGACTCGGCGTACGGCACCGCTCGTGGCGAGGAGCTGTTCCCGGGCGCGGAGGTGCTGCACCTGCCGCGCACCGACCACATGCGGATGCTCAACCACCCCGAGGTCCACCGCGCGCTGCGCGAGCGCCTCGGCTGACCGGCGGGCACGAGCCCGGTACGCCGTGGGCGAACAAGGCGCGTAATCGCGTGGACTTGTCAGGGCTTCGGGCTAGGGTCGCTGACGTGAACCAGTACTCACCCCAGATGAACGGGGCCGGCGGGATGTACGGCCTCGACGACCACATCTACCAGCGCCTGCTGCGTGAGCGCATCGTGTTCCTCGGCTCCGAGGTCCGCGACCAGAACGCGAACGCGATCTGCGCCCAGCTGCTGCTGCTCTCCGCGGAGGACCCGGAGGCCGACATCTTCCTCCACATCAACTCCCCGGGTGGCTCCGTGGACGCCGGCATGGCGATCTACGACACGATGAACTACATCCCCAACGACGTCGCCACCGTCGGCATGGGCCTGGCGGCCTCGATGGGCCAGTTCCTGCTGTGCGCCGGCACCAAGGGCAAGCGCTACGCCCTGCCCCACGCGCGGATCATGATGCACCAGCCGTCCTCCGGCATGGGTGGCTCGGCCTCCGACATCAAGATCCAGGCCCAGCAGTCGCTCCACATCAAGAAGGTCCTGCTCGACCTCATCGCCGAGCACACCGGCCAGCCGGTCGAGCAGGTCATCGCCGACGCCGACCGCGACCGGTGGTTCACCGCCGACCAGGCCCTCGAGTACGGCCTGGTCGACAAGGTGATCAAGAGCGCCAAGGAAGCCGCCGACGAGGGTCGTCCGGCCCGCCAGAGCAAGGACTGACGCATGAACTACTACATCCCGCAGTGGGAAGAGCGCACGTCGTACGGCTTCCGACGCATCGACCCGTACGCCAAGCTCTTCGAGGAGCGCATCATCTACCTCGGCACCCCGATCAGCGACGACGTGGCCAACGCGGTCATCGCCCAGTTGATGTGCCTGGAGACGATGAACCCCGACCAGGACATCAGCATCTACATCAACAGCCCCGGCGGCTCGTTCACCGCGCTGACGGCCATCTACGACACGATGCGCTTCATCAAGCCCGACGTGCAGACGGTGTGCCTGGGCCAGGCGGCCTCCGCGGCGGCGATCCTCCTGGGTGCCGGCGCCAAGGGCAAGCGCATGGCGCTGCCCAACAGCCGGATCCTGATCCACCAGCCCTACACCGAGGGCACCTTCGGCCAGACCTCCGACATCGAGATCCAGGCCAACGAGATCCTGCGGATGCGCGAGCTCCTGGAGCGGATGATCGCCGACTCCAGCGGCAAGGACATCGACGAGGTCAGCCGCGACATCGAGCGCGACAAGATCCTCACCGCCCAGCAGGCGGTGGAGTACGGACTGATCGACGCCGTCATCGAGTCCCGCAAGGGCGCCCCGGCGCTCACCTGACCAGAGCAAGACATGCCGACGTTGCCTCGTGTCCGGCCCCCGAGAAGGGCCGGCACGGGGTACCGTCGAGGGACCCGGCACAGGGTGTGGAGCGCCGGACCCCGCCCGGTGAGACTGGAGGAACCAACTCGTGGCACGTATCGGTGACGGTGGCGACCTGCTGAAGTGCAACTTCTGTGGCAAGAGCCAGAAGCAGGTCAAGAAGCTCATCGCAGGACCCAACGTCTACATCTGTGACGAGTGCATCGAGCTGTGCAACGAGATCATCGAGGAGGAGCTCGCCGAGGGTGGCGAGGTCAACCTCGAGGAGCTTCCCAAGCCGCGCGAGATCTTCGAGTTCCTCAACTCCTACGTGATCGGCCAGGAGCAGGCGAAGAAGTCGCTCGCGGTGGCGGTCTACAACCACTACAAGCGCATCCAGGCCGGCCTGCAGCCCGTGGGCGGCAAGCACACGCGCGACGACACCGTCGAGGTCGCCAAGTCCAACATCCTGGTGATCGGACCGACGGGGTGCGGCAAGACGTACCTCGCCCAGACCCTGGCCCGCATGCTCAACGTGCCGTTCGCCATCGCCGACGCCACGGCCCTCACCGAGGCCGGCTACGTCGGTGAGGACGTCGAGAACATCCTGCTCAAGCTCATCCAGGCTGCCGACTACGACGTCAAGAAGGCCGAGACCGGCATCATCTACATCGACGAGATCGACAAGGTGGCGCGCAAGGCGGAGAACCCCTCGATCACGCGCGACGTCTCCGGCGAGGGCGTGCAGCAGGCGCTGCTGAAGATGCTCGAGGGCACCACCGCGTCGGTGCCGCCGCAGGGGGGCCGCAAGCACCCCCACCAGGAGTTCATCCAGATCGACACCACCAACATCCTCTTCATCGTCGGTGGCGCCTTCGCCGGGCTCGAGCAGATCATCGAGCAGCGGGTGGGCAAGAAGTCGCTGGGCTTCACCGCCGAGGTGCGCGGCCAGGCCGAGCGCGAGGCCGAGGACCTGCTGGCCCAGGTGCGCCCCGAGGACCTCACCAAGTTCGGGCTCATCCCCGAGTTCATCGGCCGCCTGCCCCTCATCGCGAGCGTGAGCAAGCTCGACCAGGAGGCCCTGGTCCAGATCCTCACCGAGCCGCGCAACGCGCTGGTCAAGCAGTACCAGAAGCTCTTCGACCTCGACGGCGTGGAGCTGGAGTTCACCGAGGACGCCATCGCGAGCATCGCCGACCAGGCCCTCGAGCGCGGCACCGGTGCGCGCGGACTGCGCGCCATCATCGAGGAGGTCCTCCTCCACGTGATGTACGAGGTCCCCTCGCGCGGCGACGTCGCCCGCGTCGTGGTCACTCGCGAGGTCGTCATGCGCGAGGCCCAGCCGACGCTCGTCCCGCGCAAGGACACCAAGAAGAAGTCCGCCTGATCGAGCGCCTCTAGTCACTTGTGACCATGCCGGTCTAGTCCGGTGGGATCACGTACATGACTCCTGCGTCATGGATCATCGACACTGCCGTCTAGACCACAACAGACGTCAGGAGGAGTCCGGTGAGCGCCGAGCACAAGCGTCCTTTGTACGCGTTCGTCATGGTGGCGGTCCTGGCTGCCTTCTTGATGGTCGGGACGGTCGTGCGAGGCGACGACGGTGGGGTCTTCCGCGCAGCGGTGCCGATCACCCGACCTGTCACCAAGCCAGCACCCCAGCCGCTGCCGGAGCCGGCGCCGGAGGTGACCTCCGAGCCGATCGAGATCCCGGTCGAGCTGGTCGCCGCGCCCCTGCTCGGCTCCACCGCCACCACCGCTGCAGCCGTGGTCAGCAACGGCGCACAGCCCTCGGGGGCCGCCGCGATGGCGAAGGGTGGCAAGTCCGGCGGCGCGACGAAGTCCGGCGCGACCTCGACCGCTCCCCAGGCAGACGCTCCCGCTCCTGAGCAGGCCGGCCCCGGCTCGAAGGGCAAGGCCAAGGGCGCTGCGAAGGGCAAGGCGCTCGGCGCGACCAAGGGCAAGGCCCTGGGCGCCACCAAGGGCAAGGCCTGGGGCTCCACCAACGGCAGGGCGTCGGTCGCAGAGCGGCCGTCGAAGGCCCAGCGCGACACCGGCCGCCGCCTGGCCAAGGAGCAGCGGGCGGCGGAGCGCCAGTCCCGCAAGGCGACCCACAAGGCCCGCAAGGCCCAGCGGAAGGCCCAGCGCAAGGCCGCGCGGCGCGCGCACCACCGCCGCCGCTGAGTCCCTCCCCTTCGTGAGGAGGCTCAGTCCTCCTCGACCGGAGCCAGATCGGCAGCCACGGTGATCTCGGTGGCGCTCTCGTCAGCGGTGAAGACCAGGTCGCCCACGATCGAGCCCACCGCGCGCAGGTCGTCGGCAGCCTGCTCGGCCGCCTCGACCAGCGCGGCCGGACCGGTCACCTCGACCCGCGAGAGCGGGGCACGCATCTTGGCCTTCGCCTGCGACTTGGCGCCGCGGATGCCGGTGAGCGTGGCGGCCACAGCGGCCAGCACCGTGTCGTCGGAGGCTGCCGCGGAACCCAGGTCTGTCGCCACGGGCCAGTGGGCGCGGTGCACCGAGCCGTCCTGCCACCACGACCAGACCTCCTCGGTCGCGTAGGGCAGGAAGGGCGCCAGGAGCCGCAGCTGCACGTGCAGGGCAATGGCCAGCGTGGCGCGCGCCGAGTCGGTCGGGATGCCCCCGTCGGCGGCGTACGCACGCTCCTTGACCAGCTCGAGGTAGTCGTCGCAGAACTCCCAGAAGAACTTCTCCGCGGCCTCGAGGGCACTCGTGTAGTCGTAGGCCTCGAAGGCGTCGGTGGCCTTGGCGACCACGACCGCCAGCCGGCCGAGCAGGGCGCAGTCGA
>JAJPEO010000394.1 GCA_021166815.1 Nocardioides sp. | reverse complement strand
AGGACCGACAAGGTGCCGGTCCCGCACCCGAGGTCTGCCACGCGTCCCAGAGCCGCGGGCAGCACCCCCAGCAGCAGGTCTCGCCACGCCCTCCGGACGTCGGGGTCGCGCAGGCCGTGATCGGCGGGCTCGTCGAAGTCGGGCGCCTCAGCGTCCCACAGGGCGATGTCGTCGGCGGATGCCATGCACGGCACCGTACGACGACACCCATCGGCGGGCGACCACGTCGTCGCACGCCATCCGGGACGTGCGACATGTCGGTCGCCGGGACGACCACGTCGTCACACGTCCTGAACTACGTGTGACGGTCCGGTTGCTCGTGCGCGTCCCGCGCTGAGTCAGTCGGGCTGGGTCGGCAGCAGGTGCACGACCGGGATCTCCCGCGGGGTGCGCTCGGCGTACTTGGCGTAGTTGGGCCAGGTCTGCAGCATGACCTGCCACAGCTGTGCGCGCCGCTGGCCCGTGGCCAGGTGCGGCTCGACGGCGTGGTCGACGCCGTGGAAGGTGACCCGGGCCTCGTCGGCGGCGAGGAGGTTGCCGACCCACGCGGGTGGCTTCGCCTGGCCCCAGTTGCTGCCGGCGACGAGCCAGCCGCCCTCGTGGGGGACGCAGAGCAGCGGGGTGCTGCGCAGGATGCCCGACTTGCGTCCCGGGACGGTGAGCATCAGCTCGGGCAGGCCCGCGATGCTGAGCAGGGTCAACCGACCGCCGGTCACCCGCTGGATCCCCCGGTCCAGGCCGACGATGAAGCGCGCGAACCGCGGCAGCCACGGCTGGGCGCCGAGCCGGATCGCCACCGGACGCAACGGGTTCATGGGGGCAGAGACTAGGCGCTCCGGGGCCTCGCGTGCTCGATCGCCTCTTCCTCCTCCGGCGAGAGCTGCTGCTCGCAGGACCACGACGAGATCGACTTGGCGTACGTGCGGGCCTCGCTGCGGCCGTGGATGGAGGTGAGGACCACGCCGTGCCCGGAGTCGTCGAGCAGGGCGACGCTCCAGCTGAGGTGACCGCCGACGTCGCCGAAGGCGTCGTAGCGCACGACCGCGAGGTGCCGCAGCGCGTCGGCACCGTCGGCCTTGAGCGCGGCGACCTCCTGGCGCAGGCCCTGCACGTCCTCGGGCAGCGCGTCCACCGGTGAGGTCGTACGCCGCACCCGGGTGCGGCGCAACGCCACGACGGAGAGGACGCAGGCGGCGAGGGCCGCCACGAGGGCGAGCGTGACGAGGTAGGGCACGCACCGACCCTAGGAGAGCGGCCGGACCGGGTGGTCCCGACACGCTCGCTTCGGGGCCGGCGCGGACAAGAGCCTGCCGAGGAACCGCGTCCGTGGGAAACTCCGGTCATGAGCCCGAGCCAGCGCATCGCCTACCAGGGGGAGCCCGGATCCAACTCCCACATGATGTGCCAGCAGGCCTACACCGACTGGGAGGCGGTTCCGTGCGCGTCGTTCGAGGACGCCTTCGCGGCCGTGGAGGGCGGCGACTGCGCCCTCGCGATGATCCCGATCGACAACTCCATCGCGGGACGCGTCTCGGACATCCACCACTTCCTGCCCGCCTCCGACCTGCACATCATCGGCGAGCACTTCCTGCGCATCCAGTTCTCGCTGCTGGTCGTCCCCGGCACCGACCCCGCCCAGCTCCGCACGGTCCACAGCCATGTCCACGCGCTGGGCCAGTGCCGCGGGGTGATCCGCGAGCTCGGCCTGACGCCGGTCGTCGCGGGGGACACCGCCGGCGCCGCGCGCGAGGTGGCCGAGGCGGGCGACCCGACGATGGCGGCCATCTCGCCGCCCCTGGCCGCGGAGATCTACGGCCTCGACGTGCTGCGCTCCGACGTCGAGGACGAGGAGCACAACACCACCCGGTTCGTCGTGCTCTCGCGCGAGTTCGTGAAGGCTCCGGCTGGCAACGGCCCTGTGGTCACGTCCTTCATCTTCAACGTCCGCAACCTCCCGGCCGCGCTCTACAAGGCGCTCGGCGGGTTCGCGACCAACGGCGTCAACATGACCAAGCTGGAGTCCTACATGGTGGGCGGGCACTTCGCCGCGACCCAGTTCCTCGCGGAGGTCGACGGCCACCCCGACGACACGCCCGTACGCAACGCACTGGAGGAGCTGGCCTTCTTCACGACCGAGGTGAAGGTGCTCGGGGTCTACCCCGCGAGCCCCTTCCGCAGCTCCTAGAACACCCATGGCACCCCCCGCCCTCCGGCACGCCGCCGCGCTCGCCGCCTTCGTCGGCGCGGCGGCGTTCGGCCGTGCCACGGTGGTCGAGGGGACCGACACCGCGCTGGTGTGGCCCGCCGCCGGGGTGGCGGTCCTGTGGTACCTCGCCACCTCCCCGGCGACCCGCTGGGTGACGCTCACCCTGGTCAGCACGGCCACGCTGGTGGTCAACCTCCTCACCGGCTCGAGCCTCGCCGTGGCGACGGTGTTCGTCGGCACCAACGTGCTCCAGACCGCGCTCACGTCGTGGTTGCTCGAGCGACCCTGGCGGGACTGGCCCGTGGTGGCGTGGGACGTCGCGTTCACCGCTCCCGCCCAGCTGGGTCGGCTCCTGCTGGCCACGGCGGTGGCCAGCGTGCCCGTCGTCGTCCTCGGTGCCACGGGGCTGTGGCTGGTGGAGGACTACTACACGGGAGCCGCGGCGCTCGCGTGGTGGGGGCGCAACGGCGTGGGCATCGTGGGGGTCGTCGCCTCGGGCCTGCTGCTGCACCGGAGCTGGACGCTGCGCGACCAGCGCCGCCCCTCGAGCCGCGCCCGCATCGCCGAGGCCGTCGCACTGTTCGCCCTCACCGGCGGCCTGGTCGTCCTCGACCTGCTGGTGACCGACAGCTCCTTCGTCTACTTCCTCCCCGCCTTCGCCGTCTGGGCCGGCAGCCGGTTCCGCCCGACGCTCGTCGCCGTCCACTCCATGCTCGCGGGCATGGGCGCCATCGGCATCGCCATGGCGGGGATCGGGCCCTTCGCCGACGTCCGCTCCCCCCACCTGGCCACGCTCGGGGCGCAGACGTTCGTCGGCGTCGTCGTGGTCCTGGGGCTGGTCCTCACGATGGCACGCGAACAGAACGTGCGGCTGACTGCCGACCTGCGCGCCGCGCGCGACGAGTCCGAGCGCCACGGTCGCCTGCTCAACGCGGTGCTGATGTCGATGCAGGACGGTGTGGTCGTGGTCGACCGCGCCAACGTGGTCGTGATGGTCAACAAGGCCGCGGCCCAGAGCCTCTTCGTCGACTACGGCGGCCGCCCGGGCATGCGCCTGTCCGACGTCGAGATCACCGACCCCGACGGCACGCCGCTGCCGACGGAGGAGCGCCCCTCCAGGAAGGCACTGGCCGGGAGGACGTCGTCGATGGAGGTCATGGTCCCCATCGGGGACGAGATGCGCCGGTTCGCGGTGCGCTCCATGCCGCTCGCGCCGGGGCTCGAGGGCGATGCCGTGCTCGTCTTCCGAGACGTGACGGCCGAGCGCCACGAGCAGGCTGCGTTGATCGAGTTCTCCAGCACGGTGGCCCACGACCTGCGCAACCCGCTGAGCGCCATCTCGATGTGGACCGAGATGCTGGAGATGTCCCTGGGCGAGGAACCGGCGCCAGAGGTGCAGAACGCCCTGGACCGCATCCGCTCCGGCACCGCGCGAACGCTCCAGCTCATCGACGACCTGCTCACCGACGCGCAGGCGCGCGATGCGCGGCTCTCCCTGCAGCCGGTGGACCTGGAGACGCTCACCCGGGCCGCGCTCGAGCAGGTCCCGAACGCCGACGTCCGCGTCCTGCCGATCCCGAAGGCGATGGGCGACGCTGTGCTGCTCCTGCGCGTGATGAGCAAC
>JAJPEO010000390.1 GCA_021166815.1 Nocardioides sp. | reverse complement strand
ACCAGCCGTGGTGGATCGACCACGCGTTCTACCCCCAGCCCGAGGGCTGGCCGGTGCTCGAGGACCGCTTCCCGCTGGTGCCGATGACCGGGTTGGTCGAGATGATGGCGGCCGAGGCGACAGCGCTCGTGCCGGGCACGGTCGCGATCGCGGTGGAGGGCGTACGCGCCTTCCGCTGGCTGGCCGTCGAGCCCGCCGCACACCCGGTGTTCACCGCGGCCATCGACGCCACCGCGACGGCCGCGCGCACCGACGGCGCCACCGTCGTGCGCACCGCCATCGAGGGCCACTCCCGCGCGGTCGTGGTGGTCGCGCCCGCCTTCCCTGCAGCCCCCGCACCCGACACCCGCGAGCTGCACGGCGACATCGAGATCCCCGACCTGACGCGGGTCTACCCCGAGGGGCACCTGTTCCACGGCCCGAGCTACCAGGGCCTGCGCCGCTTCGACCGATTCGCGGAGGACGGCTCGCGCGGGCTGCTGGAGAGCCAGCCGGCGACCGGGGCGCTGCTCGACAACGCCGGGCAGCTCTTCGGCTACTGGGTGGCGTGCAAGGTCGATCGCGACAAGCTCGTCCTGCCCACGTCGGTGGACCGCTTCTCGTTCTTCGGCCCGCACCCCGCGCCGGGCACGAGCGTCGAGTGCGTCGTGTTCTGCACCTCCCTCGACGACGTGCACGCTCGCGCCGACCTCGAGCTGCTGGTCGACGGGCGCGTGTGGTGCCGGATCGAGGGCTGGGAGGACCGCCGCTTCCAGAGCGACGCCCACCTCTTCGGCATGCTCCGCGAGCCGCACCGCCTCCTGGCCCGACAGCAGCCGGGCGGCTGGTGGCTGGTGCGCGAGGAGTGGCCCGACTCGGCGTCGCGCGAGGTGGTCATGCGCAGGTTCCTGGGCGCCGACGAGCGACCCGCCCACCTGGCCCGCAACCCCCGCGCCCAGCGCACCCACCTGCTGGGCCGCATCGCTGCCAAGGACGCCGTGCGCGGCCTGCTCGCCGAGGCCGGATCCCCCGGCGCGTTCCCCGGTGAGATCGAGGTCCACAACACCGAGAGCGGCGCGCCGTACGTCACCAGTCCCGTCCGTGACTGGCTGGCCGGGCGCGACGTCCGCGTCTCCATCGCGCACAGCGGGCCGATCGGCGTGGCCCTGGCGGCCAGCGGAGCCGATGTCGGCATCGACGTCGAGCAGGTGGCCGTACGGTCCGAGACGTTCGCGGCCTCCGCGCTCGGGGAGGCCGAGCGGGAGCGGTTCGCCGCGCTCACCGACCCGGCGTTCCGCGACCGCGAGCTCACCCGCTGGTGGGCCGCGAAGGAGGCGGTGTCGAAGGCGCTCGGCACCGGCCTCGGCTTCCGCCAGCGCGACCTCGCCGTCGAGGAGGTGCACGCCGCCGCGACCGGCGAGGTGCGCCTGCGCATCGGACGGCACTGGGTCACCTCGACCGTCATCACCCATCCCGGATCCACCGCACAAGAGGAGTACGTCGTTGCCTGGACAGATCACCCCCACCCGTGAGCAGGTGCTCGTCGACCTCGGCCGCATCCTCGACGAGGTCGTCGGCGAGGACCTGCTGATGGGCGAGCCGTTGGCGATGGAGACGTCGTTCAACGAGGACCTGCAGCTGGAGAGCATCGAGTTCGTCGCGCTGGCCGAGGCCTTGCTGGAGACGTACGGCTCCCGTGTCGACTTCGTGTCGTGGATGGCCGCGATGGAGCTCGACGACGTGGTCGCCCTGACCGCCGGCGACGTCGTGGACTTCGTCGTCGAGTCGCTGCAGCCCGCCGGGGTCTGAGCCGTGCCGTACCTGCAGGCCAACGGGCTGAAGTTCCACGTCCAGGTCCTCGGCGACCCGACCGCGGAGCCGGGAGCGCAGCGGCCGAAGGCCGTGATGCTGCACGGCCTGGTCATCGACAACCTGTCGAGCTGGTTCTACACCGTCGCCCATCCCCTCGCGCAGCAGACCGACGTGCACCTGGCCGACATGCGCGGCCACGGCCGGACGCAGATCGCCGACGCCGGCTACAGCGTCGACGACCACCTCGCCGACCTGCTC
This sequence comes from Nocardioides sp., assembly GCA_021166815.1. Taxonomy (GTDB): domain Bacteria; phylum Actinomycetota; class Actinomycetes; order Propionibacteriales; family Nocardioidaceae; genus Nocardioides. The sequence goes on along the minus strand of JAJPEO010000390.1, from coordinate 1,617 downwards.
GACCTGCTCGACGGCTGGGGCATCGACGAGCCGATCCACTTCTTCGGCAACTCCTTCGGTTGCGTCGTCGGCCTGGCGCTGGCCCGGGCCCACCCCGAGCGGGTCGCGAGTCTGTTCCTCATCGAGGCGCACTTCTCGGTGCCCGGCTGGGGCGAGCACATGGCGGGCACCCTCGCGCTGGCGGCGTTCGGGCTCGACGAGGTGGCCGTGCGCCAGTACCTCGCCACCGAGGCCGACCGGAAGACCTCGCGCCTGGCCAAGCGCACCGAGCAGCTGTTCTTCCACACCACCCTGATCGAGGACCTCAAGACCGAGGCGCCGATCGACTGGCTCGGCGAGATCACGTGCCCGGTGTTCGCGATCTACGGCTCGGAGTCCGACATCCTCGACCGCGCGCGCGAGCTCGAGGCGAAGGTCCCCGACTGCACGCTGGAGGTCGTCGCGGACGCGTCGCACTCGCTGCTCATCGAGAACTCCCAGCTCATCAGGGCCCGCGCCTTCGAGTGGCTCAACAGCCACGCCGGCACGACGTACGAGGTCGAGGAGGTCGCTGCCAAGAGCCTCGCCACGATGGGTGCCCCCGAGGCGATCGACGCGCTCCACCAGTTCCAGAGCGACAACCGGCACCTGCTCGACGAGAGGCCGACCCCCGGCGTGAAGCCGACGCCTCGATGAGCCGGTTCCTCTTCGTCGTCCCGCCGCTGACCGGGCACGTCAACCCGACGATCGTCGTGGCGGCCGAGCTCGAGCGGCACGGCCATGACGTGGCGTGGACGGGCATCCCGGGCGAGACCGAGGCGATGCTGCCGCCCGGCGCCCGGTTCCTCCCCGCGGCCTCCGCCGAGATCGCCGCGCACTCCGTCGAGCGCAGCAAGCGCGACGCCAACCTGCGGGGGGCGAGCGCGTACAAGTTCCTCCAGGAGGAGGTGCTGGTGCCGATGGCCAAGCACACCGTCGACGGCATCGACGCCGCCGTCGACACCTGGTCCCCCGACGTGCTGGTGGTCGACCAGCAGGCGCTCGGCGGCGCGATCGTCGCCCGCCGGCGCGACCTCGTGTGGGCGACCTCGGCGACCACGTCGGCCGAGCTCAGCGACCCGCTGGGCGGCCTGCCCAAGGTGTCGGAGGCGATGCACCGGATCCGCGTCGACCTGCAGACCGCGCACGGCATCGACGCGGAGGTCGCCGAGCAGGGCGACCTGCGGATCTCGCCCCACCTGGTGCTCGCCTACACCTCGCCCCAGCTCGTGCGCGAGCAGCTCACCGAGGCGGCGGCCGCCGCGCCGATCTGCTTCGTCGGCCCGACCACGCTGGGCCGTCCCGAGCCCGACGACTTCGACTGGCAGCTCATCGATCCCTCGACCCCGACGGTGCTCGTCTCGCTCGGCACCCTCAACGCCAAGGCGGGCGCCCGCTTCTGGGAGGTCGCCGCCGAGGCCTTCCGCGACCAGCCGTGGCAGGGCATCTTCGTCGCGCCGCCCGAGCTGGTGCCGGACCCGCCGGCCAACGTCGTCGTACGCCCCCGCATCCCCCAGCTCGCCGTCCTGCGGCGCAGCGACGCCGTCGTCACGCACGCCGGCCACAACACTGTCTGCGAGTCGCTGGCCGCCGGCTTGC
>JAJPEO010000385.1 GCA_021166815.1 Nocardioides sp. | reverse complement strand
CGACCCGAGCCAGTGGGTCGACCTGCGCCGCCCCGCCGGCACGAGCCGGGGTCTGGTGGTGGTCGTCCACGGCGGCTTCTGGAAGGCGCAGTACGACGCGAGCTACGCCGAGCCGATGGCCGTCGACCTCGCTGCCCGCGGGTGGGCCACCGCGCTCGTGGAGTACCGACGCGTGGGCGAGGGAGTCGGCGGCGGAGGGGGCTGGCCGGCGACCGCCGACGACGTGTCGGCCGCGATCGACCTCGCCGCGCGTGAGGCCGGCGGGGGACCGGTCGTCACCCTGGGCCACTCGGCGGGCGGCCACCTGGCCGTGTGGGCCGCGGCTCGCACGCGCTTCGCGCGCTGGGCAGACGGGGTCTCCGTGACGCAGGCGGTCAGCCTCGCCGGCGTCCTGGACCTGACGCGCGCGCACGCCGACGGCCTGGGCTCGGGGGCGGTCGAGCGGTTCCTCGGCGGCGGGCCGGGGGAGGCGGCGTACGACCTCGCCGACCCGTCGCGGCACCTGCCGCTGGAGGTGCCGGTGTGGTGCGTGCACGCCCGCGACGACGAGGACGTGCCGTTCGCGCAGTCGGCCGACTACGTCGCGCGGGCGCAGGGGGCGCGCCTCGTGGAGGTGCCGGGGGGCCACTTCGGGCTCGTCGACGTTGCGCACCCGGCGTGGTCGCGGATGGTCGAGGCGACCGGTCTCGCCGGGTAGGTCAGACCGCCCCGGCCATCGTCAGCTTGACCGCGAACCCGAGGAACGCGGCAGCCACGCCGGTGGTCAGGCCCGCGCTGAGGCGCCGGCGGCTGCGCAGCGCCTGCGCCATGCGGTGCCCGCCGAAGATGAGCGTGGAGAGGTAGACGAAGCTGAACAGCTGCGCCCAGGTCGCGAGGAACAGGAACGACAGCGCCGGGTGGGCGTAGTCGGGGTCGACGAACTGCACGAAGAACGACACGAAGAACAAGATCGCCTTCGGGTTCAGGAGGCTGATCACCAGCGCGCGGCGGTAGGGCCGCTCCGAGCGCGTGTGCGGGTCCTGGTCCTCCACGGCCGCCTCCGCGGCCTCGGGCAGGGCGTGCCGTGAGCGCCAGGCGCCCACCGCGCCGCGCAGCAGCCCGAAGGCGAGCCAGGCGAGGTACGCCGCGCCGGCGTACTTGACGACGGCGAACGCCAGCGGGCTCGCGTTGAGCAGCGACGCGACACCGCCCGCGGCCAGCAGCATGAGGACGGCGTCGCCGGTGAAGACGCCGCCGGCCGCCTGGTAGCCCGCCCGCGGACCCAGCCGCGCGGCGACCGAGAGCACGTAGAGGGAGTTCGGCCCGGGCAGCAGGATGATCAGCGCGAGACCCACCAGGTAGGTCGAGAGATCGGTGATGCCCAGCACGACGTCCATCGTCCCACCGGGCGGGCTTTCCGTCGCCGGGATATCCCGCCCTGAGACCTACCCCACGCCGGTGGTCTGGACCGGCGCGCGGGCGGCGTCCGATCGCCTGCCCGGCGGTTGGCTAGCCTCGCAGCCGTGCCACCCCGTCTCAAGATCCTCTCCGACGCCGACCTCGCCGCGGCCCGCGCTGCCGGCGACACCCGTGCCGAGGTCAAGCACTGGCTGGCGGTCCTCGTGCTGCGCGCGCCCGGCAACTCGGTCGAGGTGCGGGTGCCGCCGTACGCCGCCGTGCAGGTGATCGCGGGCGTACGCCACACCCGGGGCACCCCGCCCGCCGTCGTCGAGACCGATGCCGAGACGTGGCTGGGGTTGGCGACCGGGCGTACCTCGTGGACCGAGGCCGTCGCGTCGGGGGCGGTGCGCGCGAGCGGCGAGCGGACGGACCTGACCGAGCACCTTCCGCTCTCCGGCCCCGAGGTTGCCGACTAGCCTGCGGCCCATGGAGATCAGGTCACTCGGCTTCCGCACCGACATCGCCCTGCTGCAGCGCACGGGCAGCGAGGTCGAGGACCTCGGCTCGCACCTGGTGGTGCGGACCCCCGCCAACCCGACCTACTTCTGGGGCAACTTCCTGCTCCTGGGCCGCCCGCCCTTCCCCGGCGGCGAGCGCGAGGTCGTGGGCGCCTTCCGGACCGAGTTCCCCGACGCGCGGCACGTCAGCATCGGCATCGACACCACCGACGACCCCGGTGACCTGCAGGCTTGGCGCGACGCGGGGCTCCTGGTGGACGTCGCGACGGTGCTGACCGCCGAGCGCCTGGTGCAACCGCTCGCGCCCCTGGCGCAGGTCGAGCTCCGCGCCCTGGAGTCCGACGAGGACTGGGAGCAGCGGGCCGCGCTCAGCCTGGCCCTCTCGCCGGGCAATCGTGACGAGTCACACCTGGCGTTCGCGCGGGCCAGGAACGACCAGGAGCGCGCCCTGGTGGCGGCGGGCGACGGCGCGCGCTTCGGCGGGTTCGTCGACGGCACGCTCGTCAGCACGGCCGGGATCTTCCGCGTCGAGCCGGGCCTGGCCCGCTTCCAGACCGTGGAGACCCACCCCGACCACCGGCGCCAGGGCATCGGCGCGAGCGTCGTGCACGCCGCCGGCGCGCACGCGGTCGAGGCGCTCGGCGCCCGCAGCCTGGTGATCGTCGCCGAGACCGAGGGTGAGGCGATCAGGATCTACCGCCGCCTGGGCTTCGAGGACCACCAGCGCCAGGTGATGCTCGAGCTCCGGCCGCCGGAGTGGGCCGACGCCTGAGACCAGGTCAACCCGCGGTCAGGCCAGGGTCGTGATGACCGCCCGGAACGCGCCGACCAGGACGTCGAGGTCCTCCTCGGTGGCGACCAGCGGCGGCGCCAGGCGCACGGTCTGGCCGTGGGCCTCCTTGGCCAGCACGCCGTGGCCGAGCAGTGCCTCGGTGACGTGGCGGCCCGTGGCGATGGCGGGGTCGATGTCGATGCCGGCCCAGAGCCCACGGGTCCGTACGGCCTCGAAGCCCGAGCCGACCATCGACTGCAGGCCGTCGGCGAGGTAGGCGCCCAGCGAGGCGGCGCGCTCCTGGAACTCGCCGGTCTGCAGCATCGCCACGACCTCGTGGCCGATGGCGGCGGCGAGCGGGTTGCCGCCGAAGGTGGAGCCGTGCGTGCCGGGCGTGATGACGCCGAGGACGTCGACGTCTGCGGCGATGGCGGAGACGGGGTAGAGGCCGCCGCCCAGCGCCTTGCCGAGGACGTAGATGTCGGGGACGACGTCCTCGTGGTCGCACGCGAACGTCTTGCCGGTGCGGGCCAGGCCCGACTGGATCTCGTCGGCGACCATGAGGGTGTTGGTGCTGTTGCACAGCGTGCGGACGTCCTGCAGGAACCCCTCGGGCGGGATGATCACGCCGCCCTCGCCCTGGATCGGCTCGAGGAGGACCGCGACGGTGGTGTCGTCGATCGCGGACCGCAGCGCCTCGATGTCGCCGTACGGGACCAGCCGGAAGCCGGGCGTGAAGGGCGCGTAGTCCTTCGTGGCGTCGGGGTCGGTGGAGAACGACACGATGGTGGTGGTGCGGCCGTGGAAGTTGCCCTCCATCGCGACGATCGTGGCCTGCGACTCAGGGACGCCCTTGGTGAGGTAGCCCCACTTGCGCGAGACCTTGATCGCCGTCTCGACGGCCTCGGCCCCGGAGTTCATCGGCAGGATCATCTCCTTGCCGGTGAGGGCCGCGAGGTCGCGCGCGAACGGCCCGAGCTGGTCGTTGTAGAACGCCCGCGACGTCAGCGTCAGGGTGTCGATCTGCTGGTGCGCCCGGGCCAGCAGCCGGGGATGGCCGTGGCCGAAGTTGAGCGCCGAGTAGCCCGCCAGGCAGTCGAGGTAGCGGTTGCCCTCGACGTCGGTCACCCAGGCGCCCTCGCCCTTGGCCAGCACCACGCGCAGCGGGTGGTAGTTGTGCGCTGCGTACCCCTCGGTGAGCTCGATGTGGGCCGCGGACTGCGTCTGGTGGCGGGTGATGGTCTCGGACATGTTCGTCATGGTGGCACAGGCGGTGACCCCCGTCACAAACCTCCTGTCCTCCCCGAGGACCCCGACGATCGGGCGTGGTTAGGGTGGCGCTCATGACCGTCGACATCCGCGCCCGTCTCGCCGAGGTCCTGCCCGGCATCCGCTCCGACCTCGAGGACCTGGTCCGCATCCAGTCGGTCTCCGCCGACCCCGAGCGTGCGGGTGAGGTCGAGCGCAGTGCCGAGCTGACCCGCGACCTGTTCGTCGCGGAGGGCTTCGAGGCCGAGATCGTGCGCGCGTACGACGGTGCCCCGCCGGCCGTGATCGCGAAGAAGGCCGGGCCGGAGGGCGCTCCGACCGTGCTGCTGTACGCCCACCACGACGTCCAGCCCGAGAACGACCACGCCGACTGGGACTCCCCGCCGTGGGAGCCCACTGAGCGTGGAGACCGGCTCTACGCCCGCGGCGCCGCCGACGACAAGGCCGGCATCGCCGCCCACCTCGGTGCGGTGCGCATCTTCGGCGACGACCTGCCGGTCAACCTGGTGATGTTCGTCGAGGGCGAGGAGGAGGTCGGCTCCGACACCCTCGTCGACCTGCTCAACGCCCACAAGGACCGCCTGGCCGCCGACGTCATCGTCATCGCCGACTCCGGCAACTGGGACATCGGCGTCCCGGCCCTGACCACCAGCCTGCGCGGCCTCGTCCGCATGGACGTCGAGGTCCGGACCCTCACCCACGCCGTCCACTCCGGCATGTGGGGCGGCCTGGTCCCCGACTCGATCATGACGCTCTCGCGGCTGATCGCGAGCCTCCACGACGACGCCGGCAACCTGGTCATCGACGGCCTGGTCGACGGTCCGGCCGCGGACGTCGACTACCCCGAGGAGCGCCTGCGCGCGGAGTCGGGCGCCGCGGAGGGCATCGAGTGGATCGGCTCCGGCTCGGCCGTCGAGCGGCTGTGGACCAAGCCGGCCCTGTCGATCACCGGCTTCGACGCGCCGAAGGTCGAGGGGGCGTCCAACACGCTCGTGCCCGCGGCCCGCTGCCGCATCAGCCTGCGCGTGGCGCCCGGCGACACCACCGCCAACGCGGTCGAGTGTCTCCAGCGCCACCTCGAGAAGCACGTCGCCTGGGGCGCCACGCTGACGACCAAGGTCGTCGACACCGGCGAGGCGACGCAGATCGAGGCCAGCGGCCCCGCGTACGACGCTGCCCGTGCGGCCTTCACCGAGGCCTGGGACGGCACCGCCCCGATCGACATGGGCGTGGGCGGGTCGATCCCGTTCATCGCCGAGTTCCTCGAGGCGTTCCCGCAGGCCAGCGTGCTGGTCACCGGGGTCGAGGACCCCGACACGCGCGCCCACGGCGCCAACGAGGGCCTGCACCTGGCCGAGTTCGAGAAGGTCGTGCTCGCCGAGGCGCTGCTGCTGCGCAACCTCGCCGACCTCTGACCCCCGAGCGGTGAGTGAGCCACATTCGGTGGGCAGGAAATGTGGCTGGCCCACCGCCCTGCCGATGACGCGCCCACCAGCGGTGAGTGAGCCACATTCGGTGGGCAGGAAATGTGGCTGGCCCACCGCGGCCGTAGACTGGCGGGCGTGTCCCAGGCGAGCGTGCGCAAGGGTGGCGACGGCCGCCTGACAGCAGCCATCGACCCCCACGACCAGGGACCGCAGGATGCCTGCGGTGTCTTCGGCGTGTGGGCTCCCGGAGAAGACGTCTCCAAGCTGAGCTACTACGGCCTCTACGCCCTGCAGCACCGCGGGCAGGAGTCGGCGGGCATCGCGGTCAGCAACGGCCGCCAGATCCTCGTCTACAAGGACATGGGCCTGGTCTCGCAGGTGTTCGACGAGTCGACCCTGGAGTCGCTCAAGGGCCACCTCGCGGTGGGCCACTGCCGCTACTCCACGACCGGGGCGAGCACCTGGCACAACGCCCAGCCGACGTTCCACCCGACCGAGACCGGGTCGATCGCGCTGGCCCACAACGGCAACCTGATCAACACCGCCGACCTCGCCGAGATGCTGCTGGCCGAGGAGCTCACCGCCACCCTCGACCTGCGCCTGCCCGAGACGAGCAACGACACCAGCGTGGTGACGCGGCTGCTGGCCCACCACCCGGGCCAGACGGTCGAGGAGCGGGCCCGGGACCTGCTCCCGCAGATCCAGGGCGCGTTCTCGTTCATCTGGATGGACGAGCACACCCTGTACGCCGCCCGTGACCCCCAGGGCATCCGGCCGCTGGTGCTGGGCCGGCTCGAGCGCGGCTGGGTCGTCGCGTCGGAGACCGCGGCCCTCGACATCGTGGGCGCCTCGTTCGTGCGCGAGATCGAGCCGGGTGAGCTGATCGCGATCGACGAGGACGGCGTCCGCGCCCAGCGCTTCGCCGAGGCCGCGCCGAAGGGCTGCCTGTTCGAGTTCGTCTACCTCGCGCGCCCCGACACCATCATCTCCGGGCAGCGGGTCCACAGCGTGCGGGTGGAGATCGGCCGCAAGCTCGCCAAGGCCTTCCCCGCCGACGCCGACCTGGTCATCCCGGTGCCGGAGTCGGGCGTGCCGAGCGCGATCGGCTACGCCGAGGCCTCCGGCATCCCCTACGGCACCGGCCTGGTCAAGAACGCCTACGTCGGCCGTACCTTCATCCAGCCGAGCCAGACCATCCGCCAGCTCGGCATCCGGCTCAAGCTCAACCCGCTGCGCGACGTCATCGCCGGCAAGCGCCTGGTCGTCGTGGACGACTCGATCGTGCGCGGCAACACCCAGCGCGCGTTGATCCGCATGCTGCGCGAGGCCGGGGCCGCCGAGGTGCACGTCCGCATCTCCAGCCCGCCGGTGAAGTGGCCCTGCTTCTACGGCATCGACTTCGCCACCCGCGCCGAGCTCATCGCCAACGGCCTGACCACCGAGCAGATCTGCAGCTCGATCGGTGCCGACTCGCTGGGCTACATCGAGCTCGACGACCTCATCGAGTCCACCGAGGTGCCGCGCGAAGACCTGTGCCGCGCGTGCTTCGACGGTGAGTACCCCATCGAGCTCCCCGACCCGACCCGGCTGGGCAAGGCCCTGCTGGAGGTGCCGGTGTCGAACACCGCGCTGCCCGTCTACAACAACCCCTGATCAGGAGCCTCCGTGACCGAGCAGTCCCACCCCGCCGAGCAGGGCGCGTACGCCGCTGCCGGTGTCTCCATCGAGGCGGCCGACCGAGCGATCGACCTGATGAAGGGGTGGGTCGAGAAGGCCCGCCGCCCCGAGATGATCGGCGGGCTGGGCGGCTTCGCCGGGTTGTTCGACGCCTCGGCGCTGACCCGGTACGAGCGCCCGCTGCTCGCGACCTCCACCGACGGTGTCGGCACGAAGGTCGCGATCGCGCAGCAGATGGACGTCCACGACACGATCGGCTTCGACCTGGTCGGCATGGTCGTCGACGACCTGGTCGTCTGCGGCGCCGAGCCGCTGTTCATGACCGACTACATCGCGTGCGGGCGGGTCGTCCCCGAGCGCATCGCGGCGATCGTCAAGGGCATCGCCGAGGCGTGCGTGGTGGCCGGTACGGCCCTCATCGGCGGCGAGACCGCCGAGCACCCCGGCCTGCTCGACCCGGACGACTACGACGTCGCCGGCGCCACCACGGGCGTCGTCGAGGCGAGCAAGCTGCTCGGCCCCGGCCGCGTGCGCCCCGGTGACGTGGTGATCGCCATGGAGGCCAGCGGGCTGCACTCCAACGGCTACTCCCTGGTGCGCCACGTCCTCCTCAACACGGCGAAGTGGGAGCTCGACCGCCACGTCGACGACTTCGGCCGCACCCTCGGCGAGGAGCTCCTGGAGCCGACCCGCATCTACGCCAAGGCCTGCCTCGACCTGGCCGACCGAACCCGCACCCACGCGATGTCCCACGTCACCGGGGGCGGGCTGGCGGCCAACCTCGAGCGCGTCATGCCCGAGGAGCTCACGGCCACGATCGACCGCTCCACGTGGACGCCGCAGCCCGTCTTCGACGTCGTACGCCGCGTGGGCGAGGTCTCCCAGGCCGACCTCGAGGCGACACTCAACTGCGGCGTCGGCATGGTCGCGCTGACGGCCGCCGACGACGTGGACGCCGCGATCGGCGTGCTGGCCCAGCACGACATCCGGGCGTGGGTCGCCGGCGAGGTGACCACGGCGTCCGAGGCCTCCCGAGGCGGCAAGGTGGTCCTGGAGGGCCAGCACCCCGGCTGGTGACCGGCACCTGTCCGCACCCCATTTGGGCGAGGGGTGTGCGGGAACAGCCACCCCTCAGGTAGCGTTGACCCCACGATATGTAACCGATCAGACCGGGTGCCGCGGCGCCAACCCCAGGTTCAGCCTCAGGGTGGGTGCCCCGAGCCCCGGCCAAGTGTGCGAGGGGGTCGGACCCTATGGGGCGCGGCCGAGCTAAGGCGAAGCAGACCAAGGTTGCACGCGAGCTGAAGTACCGGACTCACGAGACCGACTTCGGCGCGCTGGCCAAGGAGCTGCACGGAGACGACAACCACCGGGTGAGTGAACCCGTCGAGTCCGAGGACTACGACGAGTGGGCGGACTACGCCGACCCCCGGCGTCGCGATTGACGACGCACGGATCGGGCGCCCCCTGACGCCTGTCGTGCCGGAAGGCGCCCGATCGTCGTACGTGCCTGGTTGACGTCCGCGGACGTCAGAGGTGGATGCCTCGCAGCCGCCCGACCTCGCGGATGCGACGTTCGGCGACCCGGTCGGCGGCCATCGCGGTCGGCACCCCTTCGGCCTTGGCGTGCTCGAAGACCTCGCGGGTGGTGTCGAAGATGGCGCTCGCACGCTGCTTGGCGCGGTCGAAGTCGAAGCCCTCGAGCTCGTCGCACACCTGGATGAGCCCGCCGGCGTTCACGCAGTAGTCGGGCGCGTAGAGGATGCCGCGCTCGTCGAGGCGCTTCTCGATGCCGTCGTGGGCGAGCTGGGTGTTGGCGGCGCCGCAGACGATCTTGGCGCTGAGCACCTCGACGACGTCGTCGGACAGCGCGCCGCCGAGCGCGCACGGGGCGTAGACGTCGAGGGGCGAGGCGACCAGGGCGTCGGTGGAGGCGACCGAGGTGACCTCGGGGTGCTCGGCCAGGACCCGGTCGACGGAGGGCTGGTGCACGTCGGTGACGACGACGGTGGCGCCGTCCTCGACGAGGTGGCGTACGAGGTGGTGGCCGACCTTGCCGACGCCGGCGACGCCGACGGTGCGCCCGGCGAGGGTGGGCTCGCCCCACACCTGTTCCGCGGCGGCCCGCATGCCCTGGAAGACGCCGTACGCGGTCAGCACGGAGCTGTCGCCGGCGCCGCCGTGGGCGACGGTGCGGCCGGTGACGTAGTCGCACTCGCGGGCGATGACGTCCATGTCGGCGCTGAAGGTGCCGACGTCGCAGGCGGTGAAGTAGCGCCCGTTGAGCGACTGCACGAAGCGGCCGTAGGCGCGCAGGAGCGGCTCGGTCTTGAGGGTGGCGGGGTCGCCGATGATGACGGCCTTGCCGCCGCCCAGGTCGAGGCCCGCGAGCGCGGCCTTGTAGGTCATGCCGCGCGAGAGGTTGAGGACGTCGGTGATCGCGTCGTCGGTGGTGGCGTAGGGGTAGAACCGCGTCCCGCCGAGCGCCGGTCCGAGGGCGGTGCTGTGGATCGCGATGATGGCCTTGAGGCCGCTGGCGCGGTCGTTGCAGAAGACGACCTGCTCGTGCTCGTCGCCGAGCTCGAAGACGTCGACGGCGGTGGTGGTGCGTGCTGCTCCAGACATGGGTTGTGTCCTTCTCGTGTGCGGCCGCGGGGTGGGCGGTCGTGGGTGGCGGCCACGTCGGTGGTGTGACAGCCGTCACGTCGACCATATCGCCATCGGCGCCTGCCCGCCGCATGGGGAACATCACCCCCGACGGCCCCTCAGGTCGAGCGCATGACCACCAGGTCGCCGTGGGTGCCGTACCCCAGCAGTGCGCCGCCCGATCGCCGCCCGTTGAAGGTGAGCATCAGCCACGAGCCGTCGTCGAGGCGCGCGACGGTGGGCCACGGGATGTTGGTGGGGTAGGGCGCGTCGACCACGCCGGTCTGGGCCATCGACAGGTCGAAGACGGGGTACGCCGCGCGTTGGCCACGGCGTCCGTCGCGGCCGTCGCTGGCCAGCACGCGGATCGTGCCCTCGAGCGGCAGCAGGGTGGTGCCCTCGGTGGCGCGCCGGGACCTGTCGGCGCCGAGCAGCTGCAGGCGGTCCAGCGCCGGGCCTCCGGCGAGGGCGGGATGGAAGGAGAAGAACTTCGGGGCGCTGACGAACCCGACCAGCCACCGGCCCTGGTGGTGCACCAAGTGCGGGTCCCAGGTGGCGATGGAGTCGAGCCCGTCGGTGGGCAGCGGCAGCTCACGGGTGTCGAGGACGTGGGTGCCGGTGAGCAGGCCGGCGGTGGTCTCGGCGAGCGTGACCCGGAGGCTGGACTGCGCCCGGCGGTCGGCGCGGGTGCGGGGCTCCTCGAAGTCGCCCCACGTCGACGTCGCGACCAGCCACTGCGCCCCGTCGCGGACCAGGTGGGTGGCGTGGTCGCCGTACACCCCCGGCACGTCCGGGCGACGGAACCACAGGTCGGCGCGGTGCGCGAGGTCCAGCGACGACGGGTCGACCGACCACACGCTGGTGTGGGCGGTGTCGAAGAACCCCGGGCCGGCCGACGTCGCGGTGAACCACAGCAGCCCTTCGGTGCGCAGCGGGCTGCCGTCGGTGGTGGTGACCAGCCGTACGTCACGCAGCCCGAGCTGGCCGAACGCGCCCACCGTCGCCTCGTCGGGCGCGTCGACGGCGAGCGAGGCGAGCAGTGCCTCGTCGTGGACGTCGAGGTCCTCGCGCAGGTCGTAGCGGGCGCGCGCCACCCAGCCGGGCTCCTCCGCGGCCCACACCGTCAGGTGGTGGCCGGTGAGCGTAAGGCCGAGGGCGGTCGGGTCGGCTGCCCGGGCGTGCCGGCGGCTGCGCAGCTCCCGGCCGCCGACGTCCAGGGACACCGTCGAGCCGTCGTACGCGCCGCGGACCTCGAGGTCGCCCAGGCGCAGTCCGAGCGACCCGGTGCCGCGCAGGGGAGTCGTCACCGCGGCCGCGGGGGCCGGGGCCAGGGGGCCGGGGCGGACGAGGTCGACGGGCCGCAGGCGGCGCGCGATCTCGAAGCGGGGGAGCACGGGGCCATTGTGGCGTGAAAGACGAACCGCAGGCCGGGCGAGTGCCCGACCTGCGGTCCTTGCTTGTGGGCAGGGGCGGGGTCGAACCGCCGACCTTCCACTTTTCAGGCGGACGCTCTTCCAACTGAGCTACCTGCCCAAGCGGGGAAGAGACTACAACAGCATCCTCGATCGTGAGGAATCGCGTGGCTCGCCCTATGCTGTACGACGCCTCGGCGAGCCTCGCGCTCGCGCGCGGCGGGCCCCCATCGTCTAGCGGCCTAGGACCCCGCCCTTTCACGGCGGTAGCGCCGGTTCGAATCCGGTTGGGGGTGCGATGTGCCGCTGGGCGGGTCCCGATTGGGAGCGATCGGCGGGCATGGGTTAGAGTTCCACCGCTTCGCAAGAAGCACACAGCACCACATCTGGCCCCGTAGCGCAGTTGGTTAGCGCGCCGCCCTGTCACGGCGGAGGCCGCGGGTTCGAGTCCCGTCGGGGTCGCCATCGCGAAGACCCGGATCTCACCGAGATCCGGGTCTTCTGCATTTCCGGGCCGCTGCATTTCCGGGCCTCCCTAGGCTGGCCCCATGCCCGTCGACATCGACCCCGCCGCGTTCGACGCGCTGGTGGAGCGGGCGCTGGACGAGCTCCCCGACGACCTCGCGTCGCTGGTCCACAACGTCGTGGTGCTGGTCGAGCCCGAGGCGCCCGCGGACGACCCGGACCTGCTGGGCCTCTACGACGGCCTCGCGCTCACCGATCGGCCGGCCAACCACGCCGGCATGCTGCCCGACCGCATCCTGCTCTTCCGCGGCCCGCTCCTCGACATGGCCGACACCCCCGAGGAGCTCGAGGAGGAGGTGCGCATCACCGTCGTGCACGAGATCGCCCACCACTTCGGCCTCGACGACCGGCGCCTCCACGAGCTCGGCTGGGGGTGAGCGTCGGGGTGGCGTACGGCCGCTCGCTGCCCTCGACCCCCTCGACCTCCTGCTGCCGCCGTGAGCGGTGAGTGAGCCACATTTCGTCGCGCCCGAATGTGGCTCACTGACCGCTGCAGAGGGTGGGCGGTGGCTCAGCCACATTCCTCGTGGCCAGGATGTGGCTCACTCACCGCTCTCCGGATGGGCGGTGACTCAGCCACATTCCTCGTGGCCAGAATGTGGCTCACTCACCGCTCTCCGAGTGGGCGGTGGCCCAACCACATTCCGCGTGGCCAGGATGTGGCTCACTCACCGCTCCCAACCCCACCGGCCGGGCTCAGGCCAGCGAGCCCACCCAGAACCCGGTGGCGCACAGCCCGACGGTGAGGACGACCGTGGCGAGCGCGTACGCCACACCTGCGCGATCCGGACGCTCGACGGCCTGGACCGCGAAGGACGAGAAGGACGTGAGCGCCCCGCAGAAGCCCGTCGCCAGCAGTGCCCACGCCTCGCCCGACAGCCCGAGGGCGGCGAAGAAGCCCACGAGGGCCGAGCCGACGGCGTTGGCGAGCAGCGTGCCGGTGGGCCAGTGGCGGTCGAGCGTGTGGGCCCAGGCGTAGCGCAGGGGCGCGCCCACCGCTGCGCCGAGGGCGACGAGGAGGGCGGTCACGTGACGGCGTCCTCGGGCTCGGGGCGGTGGCTGACCCGCCGACCGAGGTGGGCGGCGAGCAGGCCGGCGGCAAGAGTGATGCCGAGCGTGAGGGCCGCCGCAAGAGCGTGGCCGGAGGCGGCGAGACCCCGCACGTCCTCGGCCCATACCGAGACGGTGGTGAACCCGCCGAGCAGCCCCGGCCCGAGCAGCAGGGCGAGGCGGTGGGAGCGGCGTACGCCGGGCAGCAGCGGCAGGGCCCCGAGCGCGAAGGCGCCGACGACGTTGATGGCCACCACGTCCCACGGCACGGTGGTCGCGGGGGAGAGGGTGTCGATGCCCCAGCGCAGGAGTGCGCCAGCTGCGGCGCCCGCCCCGACGAAGGCGAGGTCGGCGGCGGTGAGGGGGCGGCGCGTCACCCGACCTGGCTCGCGCTCGCGGCGCTGCTCTCGGTCGCGCCCTGGCCCTGCCAGGGCTGCGGGTCCCCGCCCCCGAGCTGGCGGATGAGCTCGGTGAGCATCCAGTTGTTGA
>JAJPEO010000369.1 GCA_021166815.1 Nocardioides sp. | reverse complement strand
GCGGGCCACGCTGCGTCCCACCTCGACGGCCTCCTCCTCGGTGGCCGCGTTGAGCGTGGTGATCGCGATCTCGTGGTCGGCGCCCTCCGCGTCCTTCAGCAGCTGCATCGCCAGGTCGGTGCACACCTGGGTCAGCGCGGTGGTGAAGTCGTCGGAGCTCGGCGTGATGCCGCTGGCACCGCTCGCCATCACCGTCACCGTGTCGTTGGTCGACATGCACCCGTCGGAGTCGAGCCGGTCGAAGCTCACGCGGGTCGCGGCACGCAGCGCGGCGTCGAGCTCGTCGGCGGGGACCACCGCGTCAGTGGTGATGACGACCAGCATCGTCGCCAGCTGGGGAGCCAGCATCCCCGCGCCCTTGGCCATGCCGCCGATGGACCAGCCCGCACCCTCCACCACGCAGTTCTTGCTCACCGAGTCGGTGGTCATGATGGCCTCGGCAGCTGCGGGACCGCCCTCAGGGGAGAGCTCGCCGTGGGCGGCGTCGACCCCGGCGAGGAGGTCGTCGCGGTCGTTGGCCAGGCCGATGAGCCCTGTGGAGCACACCACGACGTCGATCGGTCCGATGCCCAGGCGCTCGGCGACTCTTTCCGCGACGGCGTGGGTGGTCTGGAAGCCGTCGGGGCCGGTGTAGCAGTTGGCGCCACCGGAGTTGAGCACCACAGCCTTGACGGTCCCGTCCTTCACGACCTCCTGGCTCCACAGGACCGGGTTGGCCTTGCAGCGGTTGGCGGTGAAGACGGAGGCCGAGTCGAAACGTGGTCCGGTGTTGACGACGAGGGCGAGGTCTTTGGCACCGGTGGACTTGAGTCCGGCTGCGACGCCGGCGGCGACGAAGCCTGCAGGGTGGGTGACAGACATGGGGCTTCCTTCGGGATCAGGAGCGGACGGGGACGGCCGGGGCGACGGTGTGCCCTCGTCGTCGCCACTCCTCCTCCACGGCGTCTGCGCTGGCGACCGGGACGAGCAGCCACGTGTGCTCGAAGGTGTCGTACGCCAGGACCTCTGCACCCACCTCCGTCGCGGCGCCGGCCAGGGCAGCGGCGGTGCTGCCACGGGAACCGGCGTCGGCCTTCACCTGGAACGCGGTGAGCGGCCGGATCGCCGGGGCCTTGCCCGGCACGCTGCGCGCCGCGCACACCAGGGTGGTCTCGGTCGCGGTCGCGATGATGGCGAACACCGACGAGGACTCGGCCCATGCGGGCACGTCGGTGCCGGGTCCGAGGCGTACGACCGCGAGGGTCTCGGGGAAACGTGCGACGACGGTGTTCACGGGGCCACTCCGACCGTGCTGAGGCCCGTGGTCTCATCGAGCCCCAGGGCGAGGTTCATGCACTGCACGGCCGCGCCCGCGGTGCCCTTGGCCAGGTTGTCGACCACGGCCACCGCGATGACGCGGCCCACGGCCTCGTCGACGGTGACCTGCAGGTGCACGGCGTTGGAGCCCAGCACCGCCTGCGTCTGGGGCCACTGGCCCTCGGGGAGCAGGTGGACGAAGGGTTCGTCGGCGTAGGCAGTCTCGTACGCCTCGCGCACCGCCCGGGACGTGACGCCCTCGCGTGCGGGGGCCTGCACGGTGGCGAGGATGCCGCGCGACATCGGGACCAGCAGCGGGGTGAACCCGACCCGGACGGGCTGCCCGGCCACCTGTGAGAGGTTCTGGACGATCTCGGGGCTGTGCCGGTGCGTGCCGCCGACGCCGTAGGCGCTGGCGTTGCCCATCACCTCGCTGCCGAGCAGGTGCGGCTTGGCCGCCTTGCCGGCCCCGCTGGTGCCCGACGCGGCCACGACCGTCACGTCGGGCTCGACGAGCCCGGCGGCGACGGCAGGTGCTGCGGCCAGTGTCGACACCGTGGGATAGCAGCCGGGGACCGCGATGCGGCGCGCTCCGCGCAGTCGCTCGCGCTGTCCGGGCAGCTCGGGGAGGCCGTAGGGCCAGGATCCGGCGTGGGGGCCGCCGTAGAACTTCTCCCACACCTGCGCATCGGTGAGCCGGAAGTCGGCACCGCAGTCGATGACGACCGTGTCGTCACCGAGGCGGGCGGCGATCTCACCAGACTGGCCGTGGGGCAGCCCGAGGATCACGACGTCGTGGCCCGAGAGCACCTCCACGGTGGTCGGCTCGAGCACCCGGTCGGCGAGCGGCAGCAGGTGGGGCTGGAGGGGACCCAGCCTCTCCCCCGCGTTGCTCCCGGCCGTCAACGCACCGATCGTCACCCCCGGATGGGCCAGCAGGAGGCGCAGGGCCTCACCGCCGGCGTACCCACTGGCTCCAGCAACGGCGACCGACACGGGGGACATGTGCATGACTATACAGAGAAGTGCATGGACCACACCACCCGGATCGGCGTGGTGCCGATCACCCTACGCCGGGCTCAGGTGCGTTGCACAGCCCCGGTGCGCTCCGCTGCGACCTTCACCGCTGCATCGCGCGCCGCCACTGCTTCGCCCTCCTTGAGGGTCCGGTCGGGCGCCCGGAACCGCAGCGCGAAGGCGAGCGACTTCTTGCCCTCCCCGACCTGGTCCCCGGTGTAGACGTCGAACAGCCGGATCGACTCCAGCAGCTCCCCCGCGCCCTCACGCAGCGCTGCCTCGACGTCGGCCACCCGGACGGAGTCGTCGACGACCAGGGCCACGTCCTCCTTGGCGACCGGGTACGTGGAGAAGGTCGGCGCCGGCCGCAGGAGAAGCGCCCGATCGATCAGGACGTCTACGTCGACCTCTGCCGCGACGGAGCGATTGGGAAGGCCGAAGGCCTGGCACACGGTGGGGTGCAGCTCGCCGGCATGGCCCACGACCTGCCCGTCAACGCTGAGCTCGGCGCAACGGCCGGGGTGCCACGGCGCCACAGCAGCGGCACGTACGTCGACCTCCAGGCCGAGCGCCTGGGCGACCGCGCGCACCGCGTCGACGGCATCTGCCCAGCTGACCGGGCGACCCTGGCCCCACCATCCCGAGGAGTCTGCCTCTCCGAGCGCCACGAGGCCCAGGTGCAGGGGCTGTGCGGGCAAGGCCTTGTCGAGCGCGTCGAACTCGGTATCGGTCGGCCGCCGGTCCACGGGCAGGATGGCCGCGCCCTCGGTGCTGCGCGGCAGTGTGACCGTCGCTGTCTCGA
>JAJPEO010000351.1 GCA_021166815.1 Nocardioides sp. | reverse complement strand
AGGGACCGACGAGGGGTCGCCGCCGGGCAGCTCGGCGCCCAGCCGCGACAGGGGCGTTGCCACGGCGCCAGAATCGACCAGCTCCACCACCGTCGCGAGCCCGGGGCGCGCCACGAGGGTCACCCGGGGCGGGGCGTTGTCGGCCTCGAGCAGGGTGGCGAGCTCGTCCGGGGAACCCAGGGCACGGTCGAGCTCCTCGACGACCCAGCGCGGGTGAGACCAGGCGAGCGAGAGGTGGCCGATCCGGTCGGACTCGACCGACGGCGCCACCTCGCCGATCCACTCCTCGCGGGAGCGCGAGGCCACCTTGCGCAGCACCGCGTTGACGAGGCCGGAGGGACCACGGCCCACGGACTCCACCACGAGGTCGACGCTGGTCGAGATCGCGGCGTGGTCGGGCACCCGCATCGCCAGCAGCTGGTGGACGCCCAGTCGCAGCACGTCACGCACCTCGGGCTGCAGTCGGGGCTTGGTCAGGCAGGCGTCGATGACGGCGTCGTAGAGCCCCTGCCAGCGGAGCGTGCCGGAGGCGAGCTCGGTGGCCAGGGCGGCGTCACGGCCCGCCAGGCCGTGTCGAGCCAGGACGCGCGGCAGCACGAGGTTGGCGTAGGCGTCGTCCACACGGACGGCACGCAGCACCTCGAGGGCAGCGAGCCGCGAGCGGTCCGCACGCCGCCGCCTGCGGGAGTCAGCCATCCCCGAGCACCTCCCGCACCAACCTGCGCGGGGCGCGGTGCGCCCAGGCGTCGGTGATCACCTCGGCCAGCTCCTCGCGGGTCATCTCCCCCAGCCGGGACAGCTGGACGAGCACGGCGTCGTGGTTGCGGAAGTGGTCGATGGTGAAGAAGGGCGAGGAGGCGTCCTCGACCAGTGCGGCCTTCTCGGCCGGACCGGAGGTCCAGATCACCACGAGGTCGTCGTACATCTCCCCGGTGTCGGGATCCACTGCCGTGGAGTGCGGGGCGCGGTAGAGCAGGAAGCCCCGGCCCTTCGGCCCTCGCGGGACCTTCCACGTCGGCAGGTCGCCCCAGGAGGTCCCCAGCTCGGTCTCCGGCAGGGCGGCACAGATCTCGTCGACGTCCTCGGGGCGCGCCGGCCGGTCCACGTCAGGACTCCTGGTCCCCGAAACGCACGCCCGACTCGAGCCGGACGCCCCGCGCCCAGTCCGCTGCCGGCATCTCCTTCTTGCCGAAGGCCTTGACGCGGCCCAGCTCGACCGGCTGGGTCGCGGTGCCGACGAAGACGGCGTTCTTGGTCACCTCGAGCTCACCGGGCGGCAGCGCAGGGCGATCGGCCGGGCGCACGGGACCGAGCTTGATCCGCTCGCCATCGAAGGTGCTCCACGCCCCGGGCGCCGGCGAGCACGCGCGCACCTGGCGGTCGATGGCCACCGCGGGCGTGGCCCAGTCGACGCGTGCGTCCTCCACGAGGATCTTGGGCGCCAGGCTCAGCCCGTCGCTCGGCTGCTCGCGCGCCTCCAGGGTGCCGTCCTCGATGCCGTCCAGCGTCTGCACCAACAGGCCGGCGCCCCCCTCGGCCAGCCGCGCCAGGAGGTCCCCGGAGGTGTCGTCGGGACGGATGCGCTCGGTCATCACGCCGAAGGTGGGGCCGGCGTCGAGCTCCTTGACGATGCGGAACGTCGTGGCGCCCGTGACCTCGTCCCCGGCCCAGACGGAGTGCTGCACCGGAGCGGCACCACGCCACGCGGGCAGCACCGAAAAGTGGAGGTTGATCCAGCCGTGCCGGGGGATGTCGAGCGCCGACTGCGGCAGGAGCGCGCCGTAGGCCACGACGGGGCAGGCGTCGGGCGCGAGCTCGCGCAGCGCCGCCTGGAACTCGGGGTCGCGCGGGTGCTCGGGCTTGAGGACGGGTACGCCGAGCTCCTCGGCCCGCTGCGCAACGGGGCTGGCGACCAGACGCCGTCCGCGGCCGCTGGGAGCGTCGGGGCGCGTCACGACCCCCACGAGCTCGTGGCGGCTCGCGGCGATCGCATCAAGGGCCGGCACCGCGACCTCGGGGGTACCGGCGAAGACGACACGCATCAGGAGGACTCCTTCATCGGCCGAGGCCGAAGGTCGGGTGGGGGCTGGTCCGGACCGTCGGCTGCTCGAGGCCGAACCACTCCGACTCGCGGATCTGCTTCATCGCAGCCTTGCGCGCCGCGGTGTCCAGCTTGTCGATGAACAAGATGCCGTCGAGGTGGTCGGTCTCGTGCTGGATGGCTCGCGACAGCAGGTCGCTGCCCCGGATCTCGACGGGCTCGCCGTACATGTCGAAGCCGGTGGCCACCACGGACAGGGCCCGGAGGCAGTCGTAGGTGATCTCCGGCAGCGAGAGGCATCCCTCGGCACCGTCCTGCGTCTCGTCGGAGAGCTCCAGCACGGGGTTGACCAGGTGGCCCACCTCGCCGTGCACGTTCCAGGTGAACACCCGCAGGCCGACCCCGATCTGGGGCGCGGCCAGGCCCGCCCCAGGAGCGGCCAGCATCGTGTCGGTGAGGTCCGTCACCAGCTGGCGCAGCTCCTTGTCGAAGTGGTCGACCTCGACGGCGCGCTGGCGAAGGACAGGATCGCCGAAGAGGCGGATGGGCTGGACGGCCACAGGGCTCCTCACAGGACTCGGGTGCGAGCCCAGTCTAGGGATGGGGTGGGGCTCACATGGTCCTGGGATCGACCTGCACCCGCACCGGATCGAGCTTGCGCGCCGCGCGCACCCGCTGGAGCTCCAGCAGGGCCGTCGAGAGCGCGGTCCCCGCCGCGCGCGGGCACCGCAGGATGACCCGCTGCTGCTCACCCTCCGGCACCGGGCCCAGCACGTCGGTGCCCTCGGGCAGCACCAACAGCGTGAGGGCGTCGGCGATCGCTCCGGCGCTCCCGGTCAGCGTGGCCAGTCGTGCCGCCGGTGGCAGGTGCGCGGAGGCACGCTCGGCCATCTCGCGCTCGGCGTACCCGCCCGGGTCCCACCGCACCAGTGCCTGGAGGGCGGGATGGGCCGGGTCGCCCACGGCCACGACCTGGCCGCCGGGCGCCACGAGGCCGGCCGCGCCCATCCAGCGGCGCAGCGCCTCCTCGCCGCTGCGCAGGTCGTCGCGCTGCAGGGTGAGCCACGTGTCCAGCAGCACGACTGCGGCGTAGCCACCGCTGACGCGCGGCTCCGCCCCCACCGTGGCCACCACCAGGGCGGGGACCGCCGGCACCTCCTGGAGCACCCGCTCCCCGCTGGAGGAGCGGACCGTGGTGCCGGGCAACATGCGGCCGAGCTCCTCGGCTGTACGGGCCTCCCCGCGCACTGGTGCCCGCAGCCCGCGGTGGTGGCACTCGGGGCACCGCCACTGCTCGTCGGAGTGCGCACACCAGCCACAGCGAGGGGGCGTCGTCGCCGAGTCGAGGACGAGTGGCCCCGAGCACTCGCGACACCGCGCGGGGGTGCGGCACCGCTCGCACGCCAAGGCTGGCAGGTAGCCCGCGCGCGGCGTCTGGACCAGGACCGGGCCCCGGGCCAGGGCCGAGCGCATCGCGGTGACCGCCGCGTGCGGGATGCGGGTCGCCACGGCGAGGTCCTCGGCCGGCAGCACCCGCACCTGAGCACGGGCGCGCAGCAGGTCCCGGGGAGACACCAGCTCGTGGGCCCAGCCGCTCGCGAGCAGGTGCTGGGCCTCGACGCTGCGGGCGAACCCGCCGAGGAGGACGGCCGCCGACTGCTGCTCCGACCGCATCAGCAGCACCTCGCGCGTGTGCGGGTACGGCGCCCGTGGCTCGGCGTACAGGTCGTCGCCGTCGTCCCACATCACCAGCAGACCGAGGTCGTGGACCGGCGCAAAGACGGCCGAGCGAGTGCCCACGACCACCCGCGCGCTCCCACGGCTCACGCGGAGGAACTCGCGGTAGCGCTGGCTGGGACCGCTCTCAGCAGTCAGCACCGCATGGCGCCCGGACCCCATCACCTCGTCGAGGGCAGCGGCGACCCGGTGCACGTCGCGGGCGTCCGGCACGCAGATCAGCACCCCCCGCCCGGCCGCTGCCGTGGTCGACGCCGCCTCGGCGACCATCGTCGCCCAGTCGTCACCCGGAGCCGCACCCCAGACCGCTCGCGGGCTCGCCCCCTGGGTGAGGTGGGCGAAGAACGCAGCAGCGTGCTCGACGCCGGCCCACGAGGGCGTGCCGGCGGCGGGCACGTCCTGCTCAGGCGCAAGCGTCGCAGGCCGCTCCTTCTCGGTCCTGGCGTGGCGTGGAGGCACCGCCAGCCGGAGCACGTCGGCCCGCGTGCCGGCGTAGCGCCGGCTCACCGTGACGCTGAGGTCGGCGATCTCGGGAGCCAGCACCGGCTCGGGGCTCACCACCCGGCGCAGCGGCTGGAGACGGCCCTGGTGCTCGGTGTCCGCACGCCGTTCGACGACGAAGCCGTCGACGTCGGCGCCGGCGAACCGCACCCGGACACGCACCCCGGGCTGCGCGGCCTCGCCCATCGCGGCGGGCACGGCGTAGTCGAAGGGCCGGTCGAGGTGGGCCAGCGGCACGTCGAGGAGCACCCGCGCCACGGGGTCGACCTCGGCAGGCTCCCACTCCGCGGCCTTGCGGGCACGCGTCTGCGCCGCACGGACCTTGGCATCGTCCACAGCAGCACGAAGCCCCGGGAGCATCTCGGCTCCCGGGGCGACGTGTGAGGTCATGCCGGTGATTGTGTCAGCGCGAGCCGACAGCGGCGCCCACTCACAGCCCAGCGGCCGCGCGCAGCTTGTCGGCGCGGTCGGCCTTCTCCCACGTGAAGTCGGGCAGCTCGCGACCGAAGTGGCCGTACGCCGCCGTCTGGGCGTAGATCGGACGCAGCAGGTCCAGGTCGCGGATGATGGCAGCGGGACGCAGGTCGAAGACCTCGAGCACGGCCTGCTGGATCTTCTCGTCGGCCACCACGCCGGTGCCGAAGGTCTCGATGAACACGCCGACCGGGTGGGCCTTGCCGATCGCGTAGGCCACCTGGGCCTCGCACCGGCGGGCCAGGCCCGCGGCGAC
>JAJPEO010000240.1 GCA_021166815.1 Nocardioides sp. | reverse complement strand
ACGAACGCGGCGTAGCGGCCCACGAGCTGGGGGTGGCCGCCGCCCACGTCGGCGCGCGGCAGGGTGTCACCGTGGTTGCGGTGGCCGGGGCCGGCCACGGCCGCGCCGACCAGGACGCGCCTGATGCCGCGCAGCCACGTGTTGTCGTCGATGTCGACGCCGAAGGTGGCGCGGTGCTCCTGGTCGTAGCCCCAGCGGATGGCCGCGGAGCGGACCCAGCGGGCGAGCGTCGCGAGGTCGTCGTCGTCCCAGCCCCAGCGGTGGCGCACGGGCTCGGCGGCCGCCAGGTCGAGCACCTGGTTGGCGCTGAGCCGACCGCCGGCGACGTCGACCAATGTCGCGGCCAGGGCGAGCAGCGGGTTGGTGGCGGTGGGAGAGCGGTCGGCCAGCCGCACGCGCAGCTGGTGGGCGGGGTGCCCGTCGCCGTCGGTGGTGAGGTCGGCCAGGCCGAACCCCGCGGAGATCAGCGGCGCGTAGCTCTCGATGTCGGGACACATCACGAGGATGTCGCGCGGCTGCAGGGTCGGGTCGTCCTGGAGCAGGCCGACGAGCACCTCGCGCAGCACCTCGACCTGCCGGGTCGAGCCGTGGCAGGCGTGCACCTGCACGGAGCGGTCGAGCGGGTCGTGGGTCCGCGTCGCGCGCAGCGCCGCGTCGGGGGCGGCGTTGGCGCGCAGGTCGTGCTGGAGCCAACCGAGCAGCGAGTCGGGAGATGCGGGGGCGGGGCGGGCGTCCTGGTCGGCGACCCGGGCCGCGCCCAGGGTTCGGCGCAGCTCGCGGGAGTCACGCCCCAGCGAGGCCAGGAGCGGGTGGCCGACGAGGTCGGCGGAGGGGTCCTCGCGACGCAGGACGGGCCCCCCGGCGGTCGGCGCGAGCGCCTCCCAGAGCGTGATCGAGGCCTGGGGGAGCCACAGGTGGACCTCCCGCTGCTCCGCCAGCGCGTCGAGCAGCTCGACCTCGGTGACGGGCAGCCGCGTGTGTCCGAACAGGCTCAACCGCGGCGGCAGGGCGAGGTCGCCCCCGCCGGCGCGCAGCGTCGCGAGCGTGGCGGTGTGGCGCTCGTCGGGCGGGGGCTCCCCGACGCGAGCGAGCAGCCGGCGCCAGAGCTCGGCCTGCCACCGGAGGTCGTCGTCGAGCGGGTGCCCGGCGCCGTCGGTGTCGTGGCCCTCCCGCCACTGCCGCACCAGGGTGGGCCGCTGCGTGGCGTACGAGGCGAAGAGGCCGGCCAGTCGCCGGGCCACGCCGTAGCGGCGGGCCTGCTTGATCTCGCCCAGCTCGGTGGCGTCGCCGTGGCCGAGGTGGCGCGAGAGGGCGCCGAAGCCCGGTGCGCCGAGCGACTCGTCGATGACCTCGAGCAGCGGCCACACCAACCGGTCGGGGTCCCACGGGTCGTCGTGGTGACGGCCGAGCAGCATGGCGACCAGCGAGTGCGGGCTGAGGAAGTCGACGCCGGCGCAGACGCCGTCACCGCCGAGGTCGGAGACCCCCAGGCGGTGGGAGAGGCGCTGGGTCAGCCAGCGCTCCACGCCGCGAGCCGGCACCACCACGACCTCGCGCGCGAACGGGTCGGGCAGCGGCGTGGCCAGCAGGTCGGCGAGCCCGTCGGCCAGCGCGTCGGTGCGCTCGGCGACGTGCAGGTGCAGCGGCATGGACGCCACCATAGGCGCGGGCGCCGACACTGCCGGTGAGGGCAGGGCCGGCGCCCGCGGGCACCATGCGGCAGGTCAGTGCTTGAAGGCGTCCTTGACCTTCTCGCCGGCCTGCTTGAGGTCGGCGCCCATCTGGTCGCCCTTGCCCTCGGCCTGCATGCTCTCGTCGTCGGTGGCCCGGCCGGCGTGCTCCTTGGCCTTGCCCTTGATGTCCTGAGCGGTGTTCTCGATCTTGTCGTCGAGTCCCATGGGAGCCTCCTGTGGGTTGGGTCCACGTCTCCTACCCACCCCTCCAGACCCCACAAACATCGGTTCACCCCCACGGGTGGACGACGGTCGCGTGGCCAGCGTCACGGTGCGGCCCTAAGCGATCCCGCTTACCGTGATTGCGTGATGGACGTGCAGCTCAGCCCCCTCGATGAAGACTTCGGCGACCCCGGCCCGCGCGAACGCCTGATGAGGGCTGCCGAGGTCCACATCGCCCAGGCCGGCCTGTCGGTCTCCCTGCGCGACATCGCCCTGGGGGCGGGCATCCGCAACAACTCCGCGGTCAACTACCACTTCGGCGACCGCGAGGGCCTGATCGAGGCGATCGTCGTGACCCGGGCCGAGCACACCGAGCGGGCGCGCGTGGAGGCCCTGGCCACGCTGCCGGACGACGCGCCCCTGCGCGACCTGGTGTCGCTGCTGGTCGTCCCGTTCCTCACGGTCCCGTACCTCGAGGGCGCCACTCACTACGCGCGGTTCCTCGACCAGGTGCGTACCCACTCGGTCTACTCCCGCGCGGTCGAGGACCCCGAGCGGTTCCCGGTCAGCCGCGAGATCATGCGCCGGATCCGTCGCCACCTCGACCTCCCCGACGATGTGCGCCGGCGTCGCCTGTTCGCGCTGAGCACGGTGCTCTTCGCCCTGGCGGCCGACCGCGAGCGCGCCATCGCGGAGAAGCGCCCGGCGTACGAGCCCGACGAGGTCACCGACATGCTCGTGGGCCTGCTCGGCGCAGCCTGACCCACCCCGCCCCGTCAGTCGTCGGCGGGTCTCAGGCCCGGCCGCGCGCCCTGCGCCGGTCCACGGCGAGGGCGAGGGCGTTGAGGGCTGCCCAGCCGAGGGTGACCCCGAGCGCCTTGCGCCGAGGCGTGCCCGACGTACGCAGGCCGAGGACGGTCGCGTCCGTCACGTCGGCCGCGATCCGCAGGCCGACCGCGACGTCCCGGAGCGGAGAGGGCGCCGCGAGCGCGAGCGCCGCGACCGGCAGGTCGCGCCCTGCCCAGGTGCGGGCCAGCAGCGTCGACTCCGCCTGGTCCACCTGGCCCTCGAGCCCCTTGACGAGGGCGTCGGGCCGGGCGAGGGCGTAGGCGTTGTAGACCGCAGTGAGCGCGGCGGCGGTGCGGGTGAGCGGGTAGTCCATGGGTGTCTCCGTCGGTGGGTGTTGTGCCGGTGGGGGGTGGTCGTCTACTGTTTCCTAACGTTAGACAAACATTAGACAATCCGCCAGTCCCACCGCTCCGAAGGACTCCCATGACGCTCTCTCGACCTGGAACCCCGGCCCGCCCCCGGGTCGCCGTGATCGGTGGCGGCATCTCCGGGCTCACCGCCGCCCACGTGCTCCAGCGCACCCACGACGTGGTGCTCTGGGAGTCCGCCGACCGGCTCGGCGGCCACGCCGACACCCACGACGTCACCCTCCGTGACGGGACCGTCGTCCCCGTCGACACCGGGTTCATCGTCCACAACGACCGCACCTACCCCGTGCTCGACAGGCTCTTCGCCGACCTCGACGTTCCCGTGGCCGACACGGAGATGTCGATGTCGATCAGCTGTGCCGGGTGCGGCCTGTCCTACGTCGGCGGCCGCGGCGCCGGCGGCATCTTCGCCCAGAAGGGCCGCATCGCCGACCCGAGGTTCCTGAGGATGCTGGCGCAGGTGCCGCGCTTCCACGCGGCCGCGCGCCGCCACCTCGCGTCCGACGAGGACGAGACGCTCACCCTCGGTGACTTCCTGGCCCGGCACTCCTTCTCCGACCACTTCGTCCAGCACTTCGCCATCCCGCTCGTCAGCTGCGTGTGGTCCTCCGGCCACGGCGACGCGCTGTCCTACCCCGCCCGGCACCTGTTCGAGTTCCTCTCCCACCACGGGATGCTCTCGGTGAAGGGCTCGCCCACCTGGCGCACGGTCGTCGGCGGTTCGCGCGTCTACGTCGACAAGGTGGCCGCGGGCCTCGCCGACGTCCGCCTCTCCTCGCCGGTGGTCTCAGTGGCGCGCCACGACGACGGTGTCGACGTGACCACCCACGACGGGACGACAGAGCGCTTCGACCAGGTCGTCCTCGCGACGCATGCCGACGTGGCGGCGAGCATCCTGGTCGACGCGACGCCGGAGGAGAAGGAGGCGCTCACCGCCTTCGACTACTCCCGCAACCCCACGACCCTGCACACCGACGCACGCCTGCTGCCGACCACGGCGGCGCGCGGGTCGTGGAACTTCGCGATGGACGACTGTTCGAGCCGCTCCGACCAGGTGCGGGTGAGCTACTGGATGAACCGCCTCCACGGCTACGACGTCGACCAGGACCTCGTGGTGACGCTCAACGCCGGGGCCGACGTGGCGGAGCACCGCGTGCTGGACCGCATGGACTACGCCCACCCCGTCTTCACGCCCGACACCGTCCGCGCGGCACGCACCCTGCGCGCGGCAGGCGGACCGCGACTGGCCTTCGCCGGCGCCCACCTGGGCTGGGGGTTCCACGAGGACGGCGCCCGATCGGGGCTCGAGGCGGCCGAGCGGCTGGGCGGTGCCTGGTGAGCCGCCCGGTGAGAGATGTGGCGAGCCCGGTCAGGGACCCGGCGGTGCGGCGTACGGGCCTCCCGCAGCTGCCCGCCGTCATGGACGGCGTCGTGGCGCACCGCCGCTTCGGCGAGGGCGCCCACGGGTTCACCCATGCCCACAGCGCCTGGCTGGTCGACCTCGACGCTCCGCACCCGCTCCCGCGCGGCCTGCGCTGGATCGCGCGGCTGCGCCCGGAGGACCACCTCGACGGTGGCCGGCTGGGGGGCGGGATCGCCGGGGACGTGGAGCGCTTCCTCGCGGCACGCGGCGTGGCCCGGCAGCCGGGGGAGCGCCTGCTGATGCTGGCCCAGCCCAGGACGTGGGGCCACGTCTTCGACCCCCTCACCGTGTTCTGGCTCGTCGACACCACCGGCGAGCCGCGCGCGTGCGTGCTGGAGGTGCACAACACCTACGGATCGCGCCACGCCTACCTCGTCCGCCTCGACGAGCGCCTGCGCGCCGAGGTCGACAAGGCGTTCTACGTCTCGCCCTTCAACGACACCACGGGCAGGTACGCCGTACGCCTCACGCTCACGCCGGAGCACGTCGCCGTCTCGGTGGTGCTCTGGCGCGACGGCGAGAGGGTCCTCTCCGCCGTCCAGTCCGGACCGCTGGTCCCGATCTCCGCCCGCGACGTCGTCGTCGCGAGCCTCCGCCGCCCGCTGGCCACCCTCAAGGTGCCGGCCCTGATCCGCTGGCACGGCGTACGCCTGTGGGCGCGCCGGCTGCCCATCCACCCGCGCCCCGCGCACTCCACCGACCTGGTCCGCTGAGACCGCTCCCACCTGTGAGGACACCATGACCACCACCGCCGTCACCCCCGAACGCTCCCTCCTCCCCTCCCTCAGCCCGCTGGCCTGCGGCTCCGCGGCCGACTCGTGCTGGCGCAGCCGCGTCGCCCGCTCGGTCGCCGGCGTGATGGCTTCCCGCGTGCCCGTCGACGTCGTCCTCCCCGACGGCGAGGTGCTCGGCCGCGCGGCGCGCGACCTCACCCGCCCGGCCCTGCAGGTCCACCGCCCGGAGGCGTTCTTCGAACGCCTGGCCCACGACCCCAAGGTCGGCGTGGGCGAGGCCTACATGGCCGGCGACTGGTCGGCCGCCCCGGGCACCGACCTCGGCGACGCGCTGACCCCGTACGCCCTCCGGATCCGCGAGCTCCTGCCGGCGTGGATGCGCAAGCTGCGCTTCCTCACCGACCGCCGTCACCAGCCGGAGTTCCGCAACACCCCCGAGGGCGCGCGCGACAACATCGAGGCGCACTACGACCTCTCCAACGAGATGTTCGAGACGTTCCTCGACGAGACCCTGAGCTACTCCTCCGCGCGGTTCGACCCCGCCCTGCCGATGTCCGAGCAGACGCTCGAGGACGCGCAGGTGCGCAAGGTGCACGGGCTGCTCGACATGATCGGCGTCCGGGAGGGCACCCGCCTGCTCGAGATCGGCACCGGCTGGGGCTTCCTCGCCGTCGAGGCCGCGCTGCGCGGCGCCGAGGTCGTCACGCTCACGCTCTCCCCGGAGCAGGCGGCGTACGCCCGCGAGCGCGCCGAGGGTGCCGGGGTGGCCGACGCCGTCGACATCCGGCTCCAGGACTACCGCGAGGTGACGGGGACCTTCGACGCGGTGGTCTCGGTGGAGATGATCGAGGCGGTGGGTGAGGAGTTCTGGGAGGAGTACTTCGCCAAGATCGACGAGGTGCTCGC
>JAJPEO010000229.1 GCA_021166815.1 Nocardioides sp. | reverse complement strand
CCAGCTCGACACGGCGTACGGCCTCGAACGCGGCGCCTGCCGCCGTGCGCACCGCCAGCTCCGGGTCGCGCGTCGAGGTCGCCACCTCGGGGACGTCGTCGACGCGCTCGCGGGTGGTGTGGCCGCCCCGCAGCACCACCGCCACCTCCCCGGGCAGCACCAGGCTGCCGCCCTCGCGGGGGAGCAGGAGCCGGCGCGCGATCAGCTCCTCGGCCGGGTGCTCGGCCTCCTCGACGCTGACCGTACGACGGGCCCGTGCGGTCGTGGCCTCGCCGCCATGGGCGTCGACGTGCTCCAGCATCGCGCGGGCGGCGGGCGAGATCTCGGTCAGGCGGGTGGCCACCTCGTCGGCGGCGGCGGGGTCCGCGGAGAAGGGCCGCACCCCGCTGGTGATGCCGGCCGGCTGGCCGGCCATGGCCTCCGCGGCGCCGCTCAGGGGGCGCAGGCCCTGCGGGGTCCACCACGCCAGCGCGAGGTCGGTCAGCCGGGTGATCGCGGCCTCGACGGCCGCCGGATCGGCGTGCACCATCGCAATCAGCTGCTCAGAAGTGGTTTGACCGGCCACCAGCAGGGCATCAAGGACACAGAGCTCGAGTCGGTCCAGTCCGTCGAGGGCACGGTGCACCGAGGCCCGCGTGGCGGCGCGCGAGGCCAGCTGGGACGAGTCGTGAGGAGCAGGAGTGGCCAGGTCGGGGCGGTCCCGCAGCAGCGCGACCACGCGCTCGTCCGACCAGGAACGCAGCTGGTCGGCGAGGGTCCGGGTGGGCGTGTCGCGCGGAGGACTGGGCATCCCTTCTACGCTACTCGCCGGGTGGGCCGGTCCGGACCTGTTCGGCCACCCGCCCCACCCACGCGCCCACCCCCGGGCCCTCCCAGAAGGCATCGCATGAACCACGTCGACCTCCACCACGGTGCAGCAACCGACGTCGGGCACGTGCGCAAGGTCAACGAGGACTCCTTCCTCGTGGCCCCTCCCGTCTTCGCCGTCGCCGACGGGATGGGCGGACACTCCGGCGGCGACGTCGCGAGCCGGATCGCGGTGGAGGAGTTCGCGCGCCTCGCCGAGGAGCTCGACCCCACGCGCGGCGCCGAGGGCGTGGCGGCGGCGTTCTCCCGCGCCCACGCCCGCATCGTCCAGTACGCCGACGCTCACCGGGCCACCCAGCCGGGCTGGCACGCCGGGACCACGGCCGTGGTCGCCCTGCTCATCGACGACGCCGGGGAGACCAAGTGGCTCCTCGCCAACCTGGGCGACTCCCGCGTCTACCGGCTCTCCGGCGGCGGCCTCGACCAGGTGTCGGTCGACCACTCGGTCGTCCAAGAGCTCGTCGACGCCGGTCACATCACCCCCGAGCAGGCGAGCAGGCACCCCGAGCGCCACGTGATCACCCGGGCGCTGGGCAGCCCCGAGGGCATCCACCCCGACTTCTTCCTGCTCCCGCTGGGATCGGTGGAGCGCCTGCTGCTGTGCACCGACGGGGTGAGCGGCATGATCGGCGACGCGACGATCGCGCACCTGCTCGAGACGGTGTCCGATCCGCGCGACGCCGCCGACGCCCTCGTCCAGGCCGCGCTCGCGGCGGGGGGACGCGACAACGCGACCGCGGTGGTCGTCGATGTGGTGGGATTGGTGACCGACGGGACCTACGACTCCGAGCGCCAACGCGAGAGCCTCGAGTCCAAACTGGGGGGACAGCATTGAGCGGGTTCGACGATCTTCGCTTCGCCGCGGGCGAGGCGTTCGCCGTCACGGGTGACGACGTGGTCGCCGTGCTCCCGAAGGCCGCCCGCAGCCGCGTGGCCGCGCTGTGGGAGCTGGTGGACGCCGGCGCCGGCCTCGACGAGGTGCTCGACGCCCTCGTGGGCGACGGCATCTCCTCCCTCGGGGGGCTCGCCCTGGTCGGGCGCCACGGCGGTGCGCTGCGCGTCCTGGTCCGCGGTGACGTCTCCGCGGTGGTGCTCACCGACGACGGCGAGGTGGCCCTGCGGGCCGCCGCCGGCACCACGTGGCTGGAGCGCATCGTCGAGGACGCCACCGGCTTTCGCATCGCGGCGGGCGCCGCGGGCGAGGCCACCTCGCCCCTTCCCGCCGGGCTGGTCCGTGTCGGCGCCGTGGTGCACGGCCCCCCTGGCACCGCGGGGCCCGAGACGCCCGCGGCCGCGTACGACACCCCTGAGCCCGAGCCTGCTGCGGCGGACGTCGCGGCGCCGGTGGCCGCAGAGGCCCCCCAGGAGCCCGAGCAGGAGGACGTGCCGGTCGCCGACGACACGGTGTCGCAGCCGCTGGTCTCCAGGCCGGTGGCCGCGCTGGTGTTCTCCACCGGCCAGCACGTCGAGGTCGACCGCGTGGTCCTGGTGGGTCGCGCTCCCGAGGGCCGCCGGTTCGCCTCGCACGAGCTGCCCCGCACGATCACGGTGCCCAGCCCGAACCAGGAGATATCCTCCACGCACCTGGAGATCCGCCCCGGCTCGGGAGCCGACCACGGCAGCGCCGTCGTCACCGACCTCGGCTCGACCAACGGCACGGTGCTGGCCCAGCCCGGCTTGCAGCCGGAGGAGCTCGAGCCCGGCATCGCCGTCAGCCTGGTCCCCGGGGCCGTCCTCGACCTCGGCGACGGGGTCACCATCCAGGTCACCAGCCCCTGAGTGCGCCCGTGTCCCTTCCCGTCACCGTGCCCCTGGCCTCCCTCGAGCGCCGCTTCCTCGCGTTCGCGATCGACCGTCTCCTGGTGTGGTCGGCAGCTGCGCTCGTCGGCCTGCTGGTGTGGCTCCTGCTCGATCCGGGTCCCTGGGTCGTCGCGGCTGCCGTCGGCGGCGTGGTCGTCGCAGCGGCGCTGCTCCTGGCCCTGGTCGCCGGGCTCACCGGGTCGTCCCCGGGGCGTGCCGCCACCGGCGTGCGACTGGTCCACCACGGCACCGGCACCCCGCTGGGTGCGGGCCGCTCCCTGCTCCGTACGGCCCTCCTCGGCGCGGCCGGGCTGCCGACGTTCGGTCTCGGCATCGCGACCCTGGCCTGGACGGCGCTCGAGGACCGGGACCGTCAGCGTCGGGGCTGGCACGACCACGTCTGCCACTCGGTGGTGATCGACGTGCGCCCGGCCCCGGTGGTGGCCGAGGCTGCGGTCGAGGTGGGGCCGCGCCACATCGTCAACCTCACGGCGTTGCGCCTGGTGCCGGCGCCGCCGCCCGTCGAGGTGCCCGTCGCGCCGACGAGGGTCCCCGTCGCGCCGCCCCCGCTGCCTGTGCAGCCCGCCGCCACGCCCACCCGCGTGAGGCCCGAGCAGACGGTCGTCCGCGCGCCCGTCGAGGCTCCGCCGTCGCCGCCTGCCCCGCTTCCGGTCGCGACGTGGCGGCTCCTCGTCGACGACGGAGGCGGACTGCTCCTCACCGGCACCGCCTTGCTGGGACGCCGCCCCGAGCCCAGGAACGGCGAGCAGGTGGCGCACCTGGTGCCGATGTCGTCCGCCGACATGTCGGTCTCCAAGACCCACGCCCAGGTCGAGGTCGCCCCGGACGGCTCCCTGCTCGTGATGGACCGCGGGTCGACCAACGGCACCGTCGTCGTGCGCCACGGCTCGTCCCAGCGCCTGGTCCCCGGGCGGCCGCTGGCGCTCGCCCACGGCGACAGCATCCTCGTGGGCGACCGCACCCTCCGCGTCGTCCGCGAAGGCTGACCGGGGTCAGCGGGCCAGCGCGACCGGGATGCGGGTGAGTCCGCCGCGCGCCCCGCGCAGCACCAGGAGCCCGTCGTCGAGGGGGTGCGGGCCGTGGGGGTCCCACACCGTGACCCGGAAGCGCGCGGACTCACCCGGCGCCAGTCGTACGGCCCTCGGGCGGACCGTGATGCGGTGGTGGGCGACGCCGCGCAGCTCGGCGGAGAAGTACTCGGCGCGGGCGCCGGTGTTGGTCACGCGCCGCACGGCCGTGCGCTGGTCGGCGTGCAGGACCATCGTGGGGAGGTTGAGCCGGCCGAGGTCGCGCCCGTCGAGGGCCCGGCGCCACTGGTGGGGTCCCACCCGCAGCGCGAGGTGGGAGCGCGGGACGTCCCTGCCCAGTGCTCCGGCCCCCTGGGACAGCACCGACGAGCCGGGCAGCGGGGTCGCGGTGGTCACCAGGGTCGAGCGCACAATGCTGGCGTCCCAGTCGTGCCGGGCGCGCAGCAGGGCCGCCAGGCCGCTCGCCTGGGCGGCGGCGGCGGAGCTCCCGGTCAGCAGGCCCCAGGCGGCGCCGGTGGACGCGGGCTGGGCCGCCAGCACGCCGTCCGCGGCGGCGACCACGTCGGGCTTGAGCACGGGGGAGCGCGGGTCACCGTCGGGGCTCCAGGCGGCCGTGCGGCGCGAGCGGTCGACCCCGTGGTCGGGACCGAGCGTGACGCGGCCGCTCGGGTGGGTACGTGCCCAGCGGAGCAGGCGCCGTCCTTCGGAGACGCCCAGGTGGACCGTGGGCACGGAGTGGAAGTCGGCGGAGACGCCGCCTCGGGCGACGTTGACCAGCACCATGCCGCGGCCGTCTGCCTGGGCGACGACCTCGGACTTGTCGAGCCGGGCGATCCCGCCGC
>JAJPEO010000202.1 GCA_021166815.1 Nocardioides sp. | reverse complement strand
CAGTCCCGGCGTGCCCGGCACGTCCGGCGTCAGGCCGAGGTCGAGGTCCTCGCGGCCCGACATCATCTCGACGTTGAACGCGTAGCGCTCCCGCGCGCCGGGAGCCGAGAGCCGGCGTACGACGCCTGTCCCGATCCGCCGGCCGCCCCGCTCGGCGGACGCTGCGTCCAGGGCCGCGGCCAGCACCCGGCCACCCGTGTGGTCGATGTCGGCCCAGGCGGCCTCCATCGATCCGGCCACCTCGAGGAGCATGGCGGCGGTCTTCTCGCCGATGCCGGTGACTCCCGGCAGGTTGTCGCTGGCGTCCCCACGCAGGGCGGCGTAGGCCAGGTAGTTGCGGGCGTCCACGCCGTACATCGCCTGCAGGCTGCGGGGCGTGAGCAGGGGGGACCCGTGGATGCCGCCGTTGATGAGGCGCAGGACGCGCGTGTGGTCGCTGATGTGGGCGAAGGCGTCGCGGTCGGAGGTGATGATCACGCAGTCCCAGCCGTGACTCACCGCCCACGCGGCGGCCGAGGCGTTGACGTCGTCGGCCTCCAGCCCGGGCGGTGTGAGGGTGGCCAGGCCGAGTGCGTCGAGCAGCGATCCCGCGCGCTCGAGCTGGTCGACGAGGTCGGGGTCCTTCTCCGCACGCCCGGCCTTGTAGTCCGGGTAGCGCTCGCGCCGGGACGAGGCGGCGCGGTCGTCGAGGCCGAACAGCACGGCGTCGGGGGCGAAGGACTCGATCGACTCCACGATCTGGCGCAGCATGCCGTGCAGCGCCCAGGCCGGGCGCCCGGAGCGGTCGCGCAGGCGGGTGTGGGCGCGCGCGTGGTGGTTGCGGTGCAGCAGGGACGGGGCGTCGACGGCGAGCAGCAGGCGGCGAGCGGCCGGGGCAGGGGGGGAGGTCGTCATGGGGATCGGCGCCCAGCCTACGAAGGCCCGCGAGGCGGACGTCACAGGCAGGCACCCTTGGGATGTCGACACCGCGTCGGTACGTTTGTCGACATGCCGTTGGTATGTGAGGTGCAACGATGAAGCCGTCCTTCCTGGCGCTGCGCGAGCTGTCGTTCGCGCGCGGGCGCTTCGCCCTGATGGGGGCCGTCGTCGCCCTCGTCGCGGTGCTGATGGTGCTCCTGAGCGGGCTGTCCGCCGGGCTGGTCAACGACGGCGTGTCCGGGCTGCAGAAGCTGCCCGTCACCTCGCTGGCATTCCAGCACGACGTCGAGGAGAGCTCGGCCTACTCCCGCAGCATCGTCACGACCGACGCCGTGGAGCCGTGGCGCGAGCAGCCCGGCGTCGCGGCGGCCGCGCCCTTCGGCAACACCCTGGTCAACGGGCGCACCGACTCCGGCGTGGAGATCGACCTGGCGCTGTTCGGAGTCGAGCTCGGCTCCTTCCTCGACCCCGACGTCGAGGACGGCAGCCGGCTGGCCGGCGACGGCGAGGTGGTGATCTCCGCCTCCGCCGCCGAGCAGGGGATCGACGTCGGCGACACCATCGTGCTGGAGCCGAGCGGCATGGAGCTGCGTGTCGTCGGCACCCTCGCGGGGCAGCACACCTTCGGCCACGTCGACATCGCCTACCTCTCGCTGCGCTCGTGGCAGGAGGCCAGGGCGGGCGTGCGCGCCGGCGACGAGGTGCCCGATCGCGTCTACCGTGAGGCGACCGCCGTGGCCGTGCAGGCCGACGACGGGGGCAACGTCGACCTCGCGGCGGGCGACGCGGCGGCGAAGACCACGTCGATGACCCTTGAGGACTCGTTCGGGGCATCCCCGGGCTACACCGCGGAGACGTCGACGCTCCAGCTCATCCAGGCCTTCCTGTACGCCATCTCCGCCCTGGTCGTGGGCGCCTTCTTCACCGTCCTGACCATCCAGCGCCGGGGCGAGATCGCGGTGCTGCGCGCCATGGGCGCCAGCAAGCGCTACCTCCTGCAGGAGAGCCTGCTGCAGTCCGTGGTGCTGCTCGTCGTCTCGGCCGCCGTGGGCATCGGCGTCGGCCTGGGCATGGGGGTCGCCGTCAGTGCCACCGAGATGCCCTTCGCGCTCGAGCCCTGGCCGATCGCGGGGGCCACGCTGCTCCTGCTCGGGCTGGGCGTCGCAGGGGCCGCTGTCGCCGTCCTGCGCATCACCCGGGTGGACCCGCTCACCGCACTGGGAGGCAACCGATGAACGCCGCACTGACCCTCACCGACGTCACCCTGACCCACGGTGACGGCCCCGAGACCGTGACCGCCCTCGACGACGTCAGCCTCGTCGTCGAGCCCGGTGAGCTCGTCGCGATCGTCGGCCCCTCGGGGTCGGGCAAGTCGAGCCTGCTCGCCGTGGCCGGGGCCTTGACCACGCCGACGAGCGGCAGCGTCCGCCTCGGCGACGTCGACCTCGTCGCTGCCCGGCCCCGCGAGCGCGACGCCGTGCGTCGTGACCGGATCGGGTTCGTCTTCCAGAGCGGCAACCTCGTGCCGGCGCTGACCGCCGTCGACCAGGTGCGGCTGCCGATGACCTTCGGCCGCGCCCGCGAGCACCGCGACCCCATGGAGCTGCTCGCCGAGGTCGGCATGGACCACAAGGCACGCCGCCGTCCACACGAGCTGTCCGGCGGGGAGCGTCAGCGTGTCGGCATCGCCCGGGCGCTGGTCACCCGGCCGTCGCTCCTGCTGGTCGACGAGCCGACCTCTGCGCTGGACCGGCAGCGGGGCCAGGACATCGTCGCCCTGCTCGCCAGGGAGACCCACGAGCACGGCGTGGCCACCGTGATGGTGACGCACGACCACGGCATCCTGTCGCACTGCGACCGGGTCCTGGAGATGCTGGACGGACGGCTCGGGGTCCACGTCGCCTGAGCCGCGCGACGAAGGAGGAAGCCATGCCACGCATCGAGGCGCCCACGGTCGCCGAGCACCACGCGCGCCAGCGGCGCGCGCTCCTCGACGCGGCGCGTGCGCTGCTCGCCGAGACCGGTGAGGCGCCCTCCATGGCGGCCACCGGCCGCCGGGCGGGGCTCGCCCGCAGCAGCGTCTACCAGTACTTCGCGTCCTCCGAGGAGCTGCTGCAGGCGGTCGTCGCGGACGTGTTCCCCGCGTGGGCCGAGGACGTTCGCCGCCGGGTGGAGGCTGCGCCGACTCCGGGTGAACAGGTCTGGGCCTACGTCGTGGCCAACGTCGACCTCTTCGCCAGCTCCGAGCAGGCGGTGGCCCAGGCGCTTTCGCGGGTCGTGGACCCCCAGCTCCTCCACGGCCCGATGCGCACCTTCCACCACCAGCTGCAGGTGCCCCTGCGGCAGGCCCTGACGCGCCTGGGCGAGCCCGACGTCGCCGAGGTGGCGGCCACCATCGACGCCATGATCGTGTCCGCGGCCAGGCCGGGCGAGGCCGACTGCCGCAGCGAGGTCGCGAGCCGGGACGCCGCGCTGTCCCGCCTGCGGCGACTGCTGGGGGGCTACCTCGGCCTCCCCGCCGACGGGCCGTGACTTCCCGGGCCGCGAGGAGTACGAAGGAGGGGTGCGCGCACTCACGGTGAGACCTCGGCAGGCGGGATCGGTCCGGGTGGAGGACGTCGCCGAGCCGCGGCCCTCGGCCGCCGAGCTCCTCGTGCGAGGGATCGCCGTCGGTGTGTGCGGCACCGACCGGGAGATCGCCCTGGGCGACTACGGTTGGCCCCCGCCTGGGCGTGAGCGCATGGTCCTCGGGCACGAGTCCCTCGGTCGGGTGGAGCAGGCCCCAGCGGGCAGTGGGTTCGCGGTCGGTGACCTGGTGGCGGGCGTCGTACGCCGTCCCGACCCCGAGCCGTGCGGGGCGTGCGCTCGCGGTGAGTGGGACATGTGCCGCAACGGTGAGTACACCGAGCGGGGCATCAAGCAGCTCGACGGCTATGCCAGCGAGCTGTGGGTGGTTCCTCCGGAGTTCGCGGTGAAGGTGCCGGCCGGCCTGGGGCTCGCCGGCGTCCTGACGGAGCCGGCGAGCGTGGTCGCCAAGGCGTGGGAGCAGGTCGACAGGGTGGGGGAGCGCGCCTGGTTCGAGCCGGAGGTGGCACTCGTGACGGGGGCCGGCCCGATCGGGCTGCTGGCAGCGATGATCGGGGTGCAGCGGGGGCTGCAGGTGCACGTGCTCGACCGGGTCGACGACGGGCCGAAGCCGGGGCTGGTCGCCGACCTCGGGGCGGGCTACCACACCGGCACGATCGCCGACGTGGCCTCCCGCGTGCGCCCCGACGTCGTGATCGAGGCCACCGGGGTCGGGCGGCTGGTGTTCGACTCGATCGCCGGAACGGGCTCGTACGGCATCGTGTGCCTGACCGGCGTCTCGCCGCGCGGCCGCACTCTCGAGGTCGACGCCGGGGGCATCAACCGCGAGATCGTCCTGGAGAACGACGTCGTCGTCGGATCGGTCAACGCCAACCTGCGCCACTACGAGCAGGCGGCGCGCGCCCTCGCGCAGGGCGACCCGCGCTGGCTCGACCGACTGGTCACCACCCGGGTCCCGCTGCCTCGCGCCGCGGACGCCTTCGACGCCTCCGACGACGCCGACGTCAAGGTCGTCATCACCCTCGACGAGGAGGCTGGGTGAGCAGCAAGCCGATCGAGGACTACGGCCTGATCGGCGACCTGCACACCGCCGCGCTCGTGGCCCTCGACGGATCGCTCGACTGGCTGTGCCTGCCGCCCTTCGACGATCGCGCGTGCTTCGCCGCCCTGCTCGACGACGAGGGCGCCGGGCACTGGACCCTGGCACCCGCCGGCGGTCGGCGCGCGACCTCACGCGCCTACGAGGACGGGACCCTGGTCCTGCGCACGCGGTGGGAGGGCGCGAACGGGGCGGTGGACGTGGTCGACTTCATGCCGCCGCGTGGGGAGGCGCCCGACGTGGTCCGCATCGTCGAGGGCGTGCGCGGCCGCGTCGAGATGCAGACCGTGCTCAGGCTCCGCTTCGACTACGGCCGGGTGCGGCCGTGGGTGCGCGGGGGCGACGACACCGTCGGCCGTACCGGGGGCGGCGCCCACCGGGGGGACGGACCGCCCCACCAGGTGTCCGCCGTGGCCGGCCCCGATGCGGTGTGGATCCGCTCCGACGTGCCCATGGCTCACGATGACGGCGTCCTGACGGCGTCGTTCGCCGTCGCGGAGGGCGAGCGGGTCGCCTTCGTGTTCACCCACCGGCTCTCGCACCTGCCCGAGCCCACGCCGGCCGACCCCGTGCGCTCGCTCGAGCAGACGCGTCGCCACTGGACGGACTGGATCGGGCGCTGCACGTACGACGGTCCGTGGGCCGCCGAGGTCCGGCACTCCCTGCTGCTCCTCAAGGCCCTCACGTTCGCGCCCACGGGAGGCATCGTCGCCGCGGCCACCACCTCGCTGCCGGAGGAGGTCGGGGGCGTGCGCAACTGGGACTACCGCTACTGCTGGCTGCGCGACGCGACCTTCGCGCTGCAGGCGCTGCTGGCCAGCGGCTACACCGAGGAGGCGCAGGCCTGGCGCGAGTGGCTGGTGCGAGCCGTCGCGGGCGACCCGTCGAAGCTGCAGATCATGTACGGCCTCGACGGCACCCAGCGGCTGCCCGAGATCACCCTGGACTGGCTCGACGGCTATCGGGGGTCGAGGCCGGTGCGGGTCGGCAACGCCGCGGCCGAGCAGCACCAGCTCGACGTGTGGGGCGAGGTGCTCGACGGGCTCCACCTCGCGCGCGAGGCCGGGCTCGAGCTGAGCGACCCGGCGTGGGATCTGCAGGTCGCCCTGCTCGACTGGCTGGCCGAGCACTGGAGTGCGCCGGACAACGGGCTGTGGGAGATGCGCGGCCCGCGACGCCACTTCGTCCACTCCAAGGTGATGGCGTGGGTCGGGTTCGACCGCGCCGTCACCACCGCGGAGAAGCACGGGCTCCGCGGGGACGTCGACGCGTGGCGGAGCATCGCCGACCGCATCCACGCGGAGGTCTGTGATCGGGGCTACGACCCCGTTCGCAACACCTTCACCCAGTTCTACGGCTCGCAGGGACTCGACGCCTCGCTGCTCCTGATCCCGCGGGTCGGGTTCCTGCCCTGGGACGACCCCCGGGTCGTCGGCACCATCGAGGCTGTGGCCACCGAGCTCGACCACGGGGGCCTGCTGCTGCGTTACGACACGAGGGCCGACGGTGGCCCCGACGGGCTGCCCGGCGAGGAGTCGGCCTTCCTCGCGTGCAGCTTCTGGATGGTCGACGCGCTCCATGGGATCGGGGAGACGGCCCGTGCGGAGGCACTCTTCGAGCGGCTGGTCGCCCTGCGCAACGACGTCGGGCTGCTGCCCGAGGAGTACGACGCCCGCACCGGCCGCCACCTGGGCAACACGCCCCAGGCGTTCAGCCTGGTGGGCCTGGTCAACAGCGCCCGGCACCTGTGCGGCGGTGGGCGCAGCAACTCCCGCGACACCTGCCGGTGACGGGTCCGCCCCCCTGGGGTCTGGCTCCCGAGGGTGCGGACGTGGCAGCGTTGTACGGGTGCGCCCACCACCGCCACTCCTCGCCCTGGCAGCGGGCTTCGCCCAGGGTGTCCTCGACCCACGACGCCGCCCACTGACCCCCGTGCGGGGCGCGGCTGCGGGTCTCGTCACGGCAGCGTCGCTCGGCCTCGCCGGCGCAGCAGCCGAGCAGTTCCGGCAGCGCGGCACGACCGTGGAGCCCTTCGACCCCGGACGGGCCAGTGTGCTCGTCACCAGCGGGCCCAACGCGCTCACCCGCAACCCCATGTACGTGGGCATGGCGGGCCTGCTCGTCGCCAACTCCCTGCGCCGCGGCTCGCTCCTGGGGCTGCTCCCGGCAGCGGGGTTCGTGGCGGTGATGGACCGGTTCCAGGTCGCGGCCGAGGAGCGTGCCCTGCGGCAGCGGTTCGGTGACGACTCCCTGGCCTATCAGTCGGCCGTGCCGAGGTGGCTGGACGCCCGGTCGTTCGGCGTACGTCACTCCCGGGCGAGCACCCGGGCGTAGCCCTCGCGGTAGGTCGGGCTGCCCGGCACCCACCCGGTCGCACGCAGCCGGGCGTTGGACAGTCGCTTGCCATGTCCGAGGGCCGGGTCGGCCGCAGGGGGGACCGGCGCGCCGAGCCGCTCAGCGAGGTGTCTCGCGACGTCGCCCATCTGGGCGGGCTCGTCGTCGGTGCCGAGGTAGAGGGCCTCGGGCTGATTCGGCATGGTCAGCAGGTGCACGACCGCCGCGGCGGCGTCGTCGCGGTGGATGCGGTTGGTCCACGCGTGGGGGTCCCCGACGTCACCGCGGCGCACCCTGTCGATCAGCCGCGCGGGCCCGGCGCCGTAGAGGCCGGAGAGCCGCAGCACGGTGCCGTGGGGGAGGCGCTCGTGGAAGACCTCCTCGGCCCGCAGCAGCATCCGGCCGGGGCCGTCCTTCGGAGCGGGCGGTGTGGCCTCGTCGTCCAGCTGTGGGTCCTGACGGGCTCCGAGGACGGCCGTCGACGACACGAGCACTGCCCGCTCGGGGGGATGTCCGGTCGCCTCGAGTGCGTCCAGGGCCCGCGCCATTCCCTCGACGTACGTCGCCCGGTAGGCGTCCTCGGTGCGGGGCCGGGCGGTGAGTGCCACGACGACGTACCGCGCCCGGACGTCACCGAGGTCGGGCGTCTCCCGTGTCAGGTCGGCCGAGCGGGCGCGCAGCGGGGGCGGGACCGCAGCGGCGTCACGGCGCAGCGCGAGGACGTCGTGCCCGAGCGCGGCCAGGCGCAGGCCGACCCGCGCGCCCAGGTCGCCGCATCCCACCAGCAGCACGTCGGAGATCACGGGGTCACGGTACGGCCCGGTCGAGTGAGCGGCCCATTCCCACCGAACTGGGTGATGACCAAGGGGCACTGTCGGGCGCATGATGCTGTGACCAGTAGCCACGGGAGGGGACAGGCGATGAGCGGTGGGCGTCGGGCTTGGATGATCAGGGCGGCCGCGGCCGTCGCCGGACTGGGAGCCGCGCTGGCGGCTGCGGGGCTCGCGCCGGCGCAGGCGGCGCCCGACGACGCGACCACGCCGACCACGGTCATGACCCGCAACATCTACCTCGGCGTGGACATCCAGCGACCGATCCGGGCCACTGCGGGGAAGACCGGTCTCGCAGCGCTGGTGGCACTGGGCAACTCCAACGTCGTGACCCGCCGGATCGTCGACGAGACCGACTTCCCCCGGCGCAGCGAGCTGCTCGCCGCGGAGATCGCCGATGCCCGGCCCGACCTCGTGGGGCTCCAGGAGGTCGCGCTGTGGCGCAGCGGTCCGCTCGAGCTGCCCCCGCCCTTCGGCACGACCACGCTGGGCACGACCAACGCCGAGCACGTCG
Source organism: Nocardioides sp. (assembly GCA_021166815.1). GTDB lineage: Bacteria > Actinomycetota > Actinomycetes > Propionibacteriales > Nocardioidaceae > Nocardioides. The sequence goes on along the minus strand of JAJPEO010000202.1, from coordinate 241 downwards.
ACCTGGACTACCTGAAGATCCTGCTGCAGGACCTGCGCCAGGAGGGGGTGCCCTACCGGGCCGTGGTGGTGCAGGAGGAGATGGACATGGAGTCCCCGGCCTTCCTCGGCAACCCGGCGCTGGGGACGGTCACCGAGGGGCGCGACATCCGCCTGACCATGCGCGACGTGATCCTCGTGCGGGCAAGCAGCGACCTGCGGGTCCTCGACAAGGGCCAGGCCCAGTACGACACCAAGGTCCC
>JAJPEO010000316.1 GCA_021166815.1 Nocardioides sp. | reverse complement strand
GGGCCCGGAACACCTCGGCGGCGGCCTCGGTCTGGGCGAGGGCGCCGATGAAGTTGGTCTGCGCCGTCTCGAGGTTGGCGTCGAACCGGCCGGTGCCCAGGGGCTGGCCCTTCCCGAGGCCGGCGTTGACGATCACGCGGTCCAGGCCCCCCAGCTCGTCGTCGAACTCGTGGAAGACCCTGAAGACGGCGTCGTGGTCGTTGACGTCGAGGGCCTTCACCGCGACGCGCACCGCGGGGTGGGCCGCCTCGATCTCGGCCCTCAGCTCCTCGAGTCGCTCGGTGCGCCGCGCGCACAGCGCCAAGTCGTGGCCCAGAGCGGCGAACTGGCGGGCCATCTCGGCGCCGAGGCCGCTGGAGGCGCCGGTGATGAGGATCGTCGACACGGGTGTTCCTATCGGTAGGTGATCTGGTCGGGGGAGAGGTGGTCGTGGGCGTTCCAGGTGACGAGCGTCGTTCCGCGCGAGCCCGTCACGACGGTCGACACCCCGGTGTTGACCGACACGGGGTTGAGGCGCAGCCACAGGTCCGTACGGGCCTGTGCGCTGTCGGCCAGCAGGCTCGCGGCCACCCAGGCCAGCGGGCCGCCGCTGGAGAGCACGACGGCCGTGCCGCTCGTCGGCAGCCGGGCGGCGATGCGGTCCATGGCGGCGCTGACGCGCGAGGTGAACGCGGCGAAGGACTCGTCGTACTGCTCGTCGCTCTCCCCGGAGGTCCAGCGCAGGGTCGCGCTCTCGAACCACCGCTGGAAGGCGACCCGCTCGTCGAGTCCGGCGAGCTCGTCCTCCGGCGGCGTGTGGACCGCCAGGAGCTGGTGGTGGTCGAACTCGTTCCAGCCCTCGTCGACCTCGACCGGGTGGGCCCCTCCGAGGCCCTCGAGCACGCCCTCTGCGGTCTGGGCGTGGCGCTTCATCCGCCCCGCCACCACGAGGTCGGGCCGCACGCCCCGCGCCGCGAGCGCGCGGCCGAGCGTGACCGACTGCTCCTCGCCCACGGGGGAGAGGACGTCGTAGTCCGCCGCCCCGAACGACGCCTGGCCGTGGCGCACGAGCAGGACGCGGCTCATGCGCCCGCCTCGGACACCAGCCGGTCGAGGCGCCGGGCGACGATCTGCACGGCGGGGCCGAACACGGCGTAGTCCTGGTTGGTCGTCTGGCCGTGGAAGAAGCGGTAGTAGATCTGCTGGGCGATCACCGCGAGGCGGAAGAGCCCGAACACCTCGTAGAAGCGCCACTGCTCCGGCGTGACCGTGTGCCCCGACCGCTCGAGGTAGGCCGCGACGTACTCCTCGCGGGTGAGCATGCCCGGCAGGTGCGTCGGCACCCGTCGGACCATCTGGAAGTCGTCGGGGTCGTCGGCCTGGACCCAGTAGGCCATCGAGCCCGCGAGGTCCATCAGCGGGTCGCCCAGTGTCGCCATCTCCCAGTCGAGCACCCCGATCACGCGGGTCACGTCGGTCGGGTCGAGCACGAGGTTGTCGAGCTTGAAGTCGTTGTGGATGACGCACGTGGCGACGTCGTCGGGCTGCCGGGCGTCGAGCCAGGCCATGACGTCCTCGAGGTCGGGCATGTCCTCGGTGCGGGCGTTGCGGTAGCGCACCGACCAGCCCTCGACCTGGCGGCGTACGTAGCCCTCGCCCTTGCCGAGGCCGTCGAGCCCAACCGCCGTGGGGTCGATCGAGTGCAGCTCGGCGAGCACGTCGACCGAGGCCAGGCACAGCTCACGGGCCTGCTCGGGGGAGAGCGCGACGTCGGCGGGCCACTCGCTGCCGGTGATCACGCCGCGGATGCGGTCCATGGCGTAGAAGTCGGCGCCCATCACCGACTCGTCGTCGCAGAAGGCCACCATCCGGGCGACGTACGGGAACGCCGGCGCCAGGGCCTGCTGGATGGTGAACTCGCGGCGCATGTCGTGGGCGCCGCGGGCCTTGGTGCCGCGGGGTGCACGACGCACGATCACGTCGCGGCCGGAGTCGTAGCGCAGCACGAACGTCAGGTTGGACGCACCGCCGGTGAACTGCCGCACCTGCGGCACGCCGTCCAGTCCGGTCGGGTCGGCGGCGTGGGCCCGCAGCCAGGCGGCGACGACCTCGAGGTCGAACGCGTCCTCGTCACGGACCGGGCGCGAGCCCGGGACCTCGGCGTCGATCATGCCTCGGCGCTCCTCTCGAGCTTGACGGCCTGCGCGCGCATCACCGCATCGTAGGAGGCGCGGTCCGACCGCTTGAGGTCCCACGCGGCGCGGGCCGCCTCGTCGGGCACGATCAGCTCCTCGCCCCGCTCGAGGCCGGCGAGCGCCGCGGCCGCGATGTCGTCGGCACTGACGGGGGAGTTCTCCACGAGTGCTCCGATGAGCCGGCCCACCGCCTCGTCCGACCCCTCGAGGGAGGACACGAGGTTGGTGCGGAAGTACGACGGGCAGAGTGCGTGGGCGGTGATGCCGTACGACGCGAGCTCGTGGCCCAGGGTCTCGGTGAGGGCGACGACGGCCGCCTTGGTGGCGTTGTAGGCAGCCATCCCGGCCGGGTGGACCAAGCCGGCCAGCGACGCGACGTTGAGGATCTGTCCGCTGCGCTGCTCCTTCAGCAGCGGCACGAAGGTGCGTGCCCCACGCACCGCCCCGAACAGGTTGACGTCGGTGAGGCGCTGCCACTCCTCCAGCGTGCAGACGTCGATGCGGCCGCCCCCGGCGATGCCGGCGTTGTTGACGAGCAGGTCCAGCCCGCCCCACCGCCGGCGTACGGCCTCCTCGGCGCCCGCCCAGTCGGCGTCGGAGGTGATGTCGAGGACGAGGTCGACGCCCTCGCCCGCGGTGCGATCGGTGGCGATCACCTCGTCGCCGCGCTCGCGCAGCGCGCGGGTCAGCGCGGCGCCGAGCCCGGAGGCGGCGCCGGTGACCAGCGCCCTCACGCGCGCGACCCCGGGGTGTGCTTGCCCAGCTCGATCTTGGCCACCACGTTGCGGTGCACCTCGTCGGGGCCGTCGGCCAGGCGCAGGGTGCGCGCGCCGACCCAGGCCGCGGCCAGCGGGAAGTCGTCGGTCATGCCGGCGCCGCCGTGCAGCTGGACGGCCATGTCGATGACGTCGAGCGCCATGGCCGGCACCTCGACCTTGATCTCGCTGACCGCCGACAGCGCGTCGCGGCTCATGCCCTGGTCGAGCAGCCACGCGGCGTGCAGCACCAGGAGCCGGGACCGGTTGATGGCGATGCGGGCATCGGCGATCCGCTCGCGGTTGCCGCCGAGGTTGGCCAGCGGCTTGCCGAAGGCGGTGCGCTCCTGGGCGCGCACGCACGCGAGCTCGAGGGCACGTTCGGCGAGGCCGATCGCGCGCATGCAGTGGTGGACCCGGCCGGGGCCCAGGCGTCCTTGGGCGATCTCGAAGGCGCGGCCCGGCCCGAGCAGGATGTTGCCGACCGGCACGCGGACGTCGTCGAAGGAGACCTCGCCGTGGCCGAGCGGCTCGTCGTAGTAGCCCATGGTCGGCAGCATCCGGTCGACGGTGACGCCCACGGCGTCGCGCGGCACCAGCACCATGGTGTGGCGCGAGTGCCGGTCGGCGTCGGGGTCGGTGAGTCCCATGAAGATGAGGATCTTGCAGTCCGGGTGGCCGACCCCGGTGCTGAACCACTTGCGCCCGTTGATGACGACCTCGTCGCCCTCGATGCGCGCGGTGGCCTCCATGTTGGTGGCGTCGGAGGAGGCCACGTCGGGCTCGGTCATGCAGAAGGCACTGCGGATCTCGCCGCGCAGCAACGGCTCGAGCCACTGCGCGCGCTGCTGCTCGGTGCCGTAGCGCAGCAGCACCTCCATGTTGCCGGTGTCGGGAGCGTTGGAGTTGAAGACGATCGGAGCGAGCAGCGAGCGCCCCATCGCCTCGGCCAGGGGCGCATAGTCCACGTTGGACAGGCCCTCGCCGCCGTCGGTGCCGAAGTCGGCGGCATAGTCCCCGGCGTGCTCGGCGGGCAGGAAGAGGTTCCACAGGCCCTGCTCGCGAGCCTTGGCCTTGAGCTCCTCGATGACGGGGTCCGGGGTCCAGCTGTCGCCGCCGGAGTGCCGCGCCGCGACGATCCGGGCGTGGACCTCGTGCTCGACGGGCTCGATCTCGGTGGCGATGAAGTGGCGTACGCGCTCGCGCAGGTCGGCGGACCGTGGGCTGAGGGAGAAGTCCATGGGATTGACCCTAGACCGTTGTTGAGCAATGCTCAATAGCGTGTCCGCTGCCCCAGAGCCCCGGTCCGACAGCCCGCCGCGTCGGCGTCTCAGCGCCGCCGACCGCCGTCGCCAGCTGGTCGCCATCGGCTTGTCGAAGATCGTCGAGACCCCGATCCAGGACCTGTCGATGGACCACGTCGCCGCCGAGGCGGGGATCTCGCGGGGACTGCTGTTCCACTACTTCCCGACCAAGACCGACTTCTACCTCGCCTGCATCGCGGCGGCGGGTCGGCGCATGCTCCGCAACACCGCGCCCGCCCCGCAGAGCCCGCCGGAGGAGCAGGTCCGCGAGATGGTCCGGTTGATGGTCGAGCAAATCGATCGACGCCGCGAGTTCTACCTCGCGCTCGTCCACGGTCACGGTCTCGCGGACCAGCGCGTCACCGAGGTCGTCGACTCCCTGCGCGAGGGCAACACCGCGCGTGTGGTGGAGGCGCTGTCCCTGCCGACCCCCGCTCGGGCGGTCGTACGGGCGTGGTGGGCCTACGTCGAGGACCGGACGCTCACCTGGTCGGCAGAGCCGCCGGACGAGCGCCCGGTCGACGTGGCCGGACTCGTCGAGGAGTGCGTGGCCGCGCTGGACGCGCTGCTGGAGGTCAGCGCTTCACGGCTCGCGCACTGAGCCGGAAGCGCAGGCGGTCGTCGATCGGGAGGCCGGCGCACGCCAGAGGGGTCCGCTGGTTGCAGCGCATGCGGGTCGAGGCGTTGACGAGGGTCACCGACACCGCCGCGACCTTGCGCGAGTCGAACGGCACGAAGAGCTGGCCGTCACCCTTGCGGTTGAGGCGGACGTTCTTGCGGACCAGGCGGCCGTTCTTGAGGTGCACGATCACCCGGGCGTGCGGCGAGGTCTTGCGGACCGGGCCGTTGACGGCCAGACGCAGCTTGGAGCGACGGCCCTTGAGCCCCGCTGCAGGCACCAGGCGGTAGCTGGCCGAGGACATGTGGTTCAGGCGGGCACCGAAGGCGGCGCTGCGGCTGCCCTTGGTGAGCGTGCGCGTGCGCTTGGGCCTGGGGGCCGGGTAGGCCGATCCCTCCGGGTAGGACCGCGAGGGGACCAGGTTGTCGGAGGCGAACTTCGCGTAGATGCGCGGGAAGGTGCCCTTCTTGCGCAGGATCCGGCGCAGCGTCTCGAAGCTGTAGGCCTTGCCGTCGCCGTCCAGGGTCCCGGACGTCTTCCATGCCTTGAGCACGATGCCGGCGCCGTAGCGCGAGCTGAGGTACTCCCAGAAGATCCAGTTGCCGTACTGCGTGCCGCTGCCCTGCTGGAAGATGTCGAGCGGCAGCATCGGGCGGTAGAGCTGGCTGTAGGGCAGGTAGTAGCGGTTGTCGTTGACGTCGTTGGCGATGCGCTCCTCGACCCACGTGGCCGTGGACTCCAGCATCCACGGGTCCTCGGCGTAGTCGTAGGCGTACTGGACGGCGTGGAAGAACTCGTGGGCCGCGGTGACGCGCAGGTTGTCGACAGGGGTGGCGTTGGGGAACTGGGCGAAGTCGTTGTCGACCACGCAGTAGCCAGAGGCCGTGCGGCGAGCGGCGGGGC
>JAJPEO010000114.1 GCA_021166815.1 Nocardioides sp. | reverse complement strand
GCAGCTGCTCGACCAAGCGGCGCCGGCCGACGACGTGGTCGGCGGTCACGGTGGCCCGACCACCCGGCGACACGGAGTAGCCCGTCAGGTCCGCGTACTCCGGGGCGTCCTCGAGGCCCACGCCGAACCCCGGGTGCCATCGTCGCAGCTGGCTCGGCCGGTAGGAGTAATAGGTGAAGAGGAAGTCGTGGACCGGGTGCTTGACGTGCTCGGCGCGGCGGGCGAGGTGGGGTGCGACGAAGGCGTCAACCCGGTCGGCATGGGCCGCGGCCCGCGCCTGCCACTCGTCTCGCGAAAGCACGTTCACGGTCGCCAAGGGTAGGTCGATAGGCTCGGTGGGTGCGTATCGCGAGATTCACCACCGGTGAGGACCCCCAGTTCGGCATCGTGACCGGAGAGGTCGACCAGTTCGGCCAGCCGGCCGAGGACTCCGTCGTCGTCGCCCTGGCCGGCGACCCGTTCTACGTCGGGCTCAAGGTGCTCGAGCAGGAGCACCGCCTCGCCGACGTGCGCCTGCTCAGCCCGATCATCCCGCGCAGCAAGATCGTCGGCATCGGCCGCAACTACGCCGCGCACGCGGCCGAGATGGGCACCGACGTCCCCGAGGAGCCGCTGATGTTCCTCAAGCCCAACACCACCGTCATCGGTCCGGGCGACCCGATCTTCTATCCGCCGCAGTCGAGCAACGTCCACTACGAGGGCGAGCTCGCCGTCGTCATCGGCCGCATCTGCCGCGACGTGCCGCCGGAGCAGGCCACCGACGTGATCTTCGGCTACACCGTCGCCAACGACGTCACGGCCCGCGACCTGCAGCGCAAGGACGTGCAGTTCACCCGCGGCAAGGGCTTCGACTCCTTCTGCCCGCTGGGGCCGTGGATCGAGACCGACCTCGACCCCCAGGCGTTCGCCGACGGCCGCCAGGTGCAGACGTTCCTCAACGGCGACGTCGTCCAGGACGGCTCGACCGCCGACATGATCTTCGACGTGCCGAGCCTGGTCGCCTACGTCTCCAGCGTGATGACGCTCCTGCCCGGCGACGTCATCCTCACCGGCACCCCCGAGGGTGTCGGCCCCATGCAGGTCGGCGACGAGGTCGAGGTCTCGATCGCCGGCATCGGTTCCCTCACGAACAAGGTGGCACAGCGTTGAACGACACCCGGCCCACGCCCGTACGCGTCCGCATGGCCCCGAGCCCGACGGGCTCGCCCCACGTCGGCCTGGCCCGCACGGCCCTCTACAACTGGGCGTTCGCGCGCCACCACGGCGGCACCTTCGTCTTCCGGATCGAGGACACCGACAAGGCTCGCAACACCGAGGAGTCCTACCGCTCCCTCATCGACCTGATGCAGTGGCTGGGATTGTCCTGGGACGAGGGCATCGACGTCGGGGGACCGTACGGCCCCTACCGCCAGTCCGAGCGCAGCGAGATCTACGCCGACGTGCTGGCGCGGCTGCGGGATTCCTCCTTCACCTACGACTGCTTCTGCACCAACGACGAGGTCGAGGCGCGCCGCAAGGCCAGCGGCTCCAAGGTGATGGGCTACGACGGCTTCTGCCGTGAGCTCTCCGACGAGCAGCGGGCCGCCTTCGAGGCGGAGGGTCGCAGCAGCGTGGTGCGCTTCCGCATGCCCGACGGCGAGATCACCTTCACCGACCTGGTGCGTGGCGACATCACCTTCCAGACCGAGTTCGTGCCGGACTTCGCGCTGGCCCGGGCCAACGGCGACCCGCTCTACACGCTGACCGCACCGGTCGACGACGCGACGATGGAGATCAGCCACGTCCTGCGTGGTGAGGACCTGCTCTCCAGCACCCCGCGCCAGATCGCGCTGTTCGAGGGCCTCAAGGCGATCGGCGTGGCCAGGGAGACCCCGCAGTACGGCCACCTGCCCTACGTGATGGGCGAGGGCAACAAGAAGCTCTCCAAGCGCGACCCCGAGGCACACATGGAGCTCTACCGCGAGCAGGGGTTCCTGCCCGAGGGCCTGCTCAACTACCTCGCGCTGCTCGGCTGGTCGATCGCCGCGGACCGTGACGTCTTCACGCTGCAGGAGATGGTCGAGAAGTTCGACCTCGCCGACGTCAACCCCAACCCGGCCCGCTTCGACCTCAAGAAGGCCGAGGCGATCAACGCCTCCCACATGCGCCTGCTCAGCGTGGACGAGCTCACCCACCGGGTGCTGCCGTTCCTCAAGGCCGCCGGCGTCGTCACCGACCCGGTCGACAGCGCCGACGCCCAGCTGCTCGAGCTCGCGATGCCGCTGATCGCCGAGCGCATGAACAAGCTCGTCGAGGCGCCGGAGATGCTCGGCTTCCTCTTCGTCGACGAGGCCCACTTCGTCCGTGACGAGGCCGACGTCGCCAAGCTGCTCGACGAGACGGGTCGCCAGGTCGTGCAGGCCTCGTACGACGCCCTCGCCGGCCTGCGCGAGTGGTCCACCGCCGCGATCGAGGAGGCCCTCCGGGTCGCCCTGATCGACACCCTGGGGCTCAAGCCCCGGGTGGCGTTCGGTCCCGTACGCGTGGCCATCACGGGACGCCGGGTCAGCCCGCCGCTTTTCGAGTCCATGGAGCTCCTGGGGCGCGAGCGGAGCCTGGCGCGGCTCACGTCCGCGCTGGCCTGAGCGTGGCAGCGCCTCTCACGCCGGACTTCCGGCCGCGCTACCACGAGCTGCACCGGGTCGGACGACCAGGCTGGTGGCGCTCGCTCGTCGGCGCCGTCCTGCTGCCCGTGCTGGTGTTCATCGTCCTTCCGATCGCGATCGGCGTGGTGGCACTGGTCACCCTCCTGGCGGCGGGGCAGTCGCTGGAGGAGGCGACCCGCCAGCTCGACGTGACCCGGGAGCTGACGCCGGTCGGCCTCGCGGTGCTCAACGTGTCGCTGGCCGCGAGCATCCCGGCTGCGGCGCTGGTCATGTGGGCGCTGCACCGGCTCAAGCCACGCTGGCTTTCGTCGGTGGGCCCCTCCATCCGCTGGCGCTACTTCTTCGTGTGCCTGGTGCTGTCGGTCTTCGCGCTCGCCGCGTCGCTGGGCGTGGCGATGCTGGTGCCCCAGCCCGACGGGGGCGAGGTGATCGGCGAGCTCAACGACTTCACCGCGCAGACGCGCGCCTTCCTGCTCGTGATCGTCCTGCTCACGCCCCTGCAGGCGGCGGGGGAGGAGTACCTCTTCCGCGGCTACCTCACCCAGGCCTTCGGCTCGCTGTTCCGCCATCGCACGCTCGCCGCCGGCCTCGCCGTGCTGGGGCCCGCCGTCCTGTTCGCCCTGGCGCACGGCGCCCAGAGCGCCCCGGTCTTCCTCGACCGGCTCGCCTTCGGCGTGATCGCCGGCATCCTGGTCATCCGCACCGGTGGCCTCGAGGCGGCCATCGCGATGCACGTGCTCAACAACTTCGTGGCGTTCGGCCTGGCCCTGGCCTTCGGCGACATGACCGAGACGCTCACCGCCTCCGGGCCGAGCAGCTGGTGGATGATCGCGAGCACGCTCGCCCAGTCGCTGACCTACCTGTTCCTGGCGACCTGGGTCGCCAAGCTGATGCGGCTCGAGGTCCGGGGCCCGGCGGTGGGGGCCGTTTTGGCCCGGCCGCGGGCTCGCGTGTAGAGTTCCACCTCGGTCCCGCAAGGGGCCGTTCGGTTGTCAGGAAGGTCCCGAGAGGGTCGGCCTGATACCCCCATGGGGTATGGTGTAATTGGCAGCACGACTGATTCTGGTTCAGTTAGTCTAGGTTCGAGTCCTAGTACCCCAGCGAGTCCGAGGTGCAGCCTCGGATTTGGTGCGAAACCCCGGTTTCGCTAGAGTTTCGCCCCGCTGCTGAAAAGCAGCACAGCTTCACCAAGTGCAAGCCCCCGTTGTGTAGCGGCCTAGCACGCCGCCCTCTCAAGGCGGTAGCGCCGGTTCGAATCCGGTCGGGGGTACCACACCACAAGGGCCCCGCCCAGCCACTCGGCTGGACGGGGCCCTTGTCGCATCTCCCGTGGGCGGAGCCCGCCGGGTGTCCCGACCTTTGACAAACCTTTGATACACACCTAGCGTCGTGACGGACCGGGCCAGCAGCAGCGGCCCTCGTACGCCGACCGCCGACCTCCAGGAGCGACATGACCGGGCCCCGTGCCACCGGCCGCTCCGAGGCAGGGGAGTCGCGGCGTCTCACCCGACGACGCGTCGTCGTCATCGTCGCCCTCGTGGTGGGCACCGTCTCGGGTGCCCTCACGCTGCGCCTCGAACCCGGAGACGACCGGTTCCTGGCCGGGGCGACGTGGATGGCCCTGGTCTGGGCCCTCGGCGCCTGGCTCGCGGGTCCGCTGCCCACCGGAGACCTCCACCGCCGAGTCGCCGTCGTGGGGCGTGGCGTCCTGGTCGGGGGAGTGGCGGTCGCGGTGTGCGTGCTCGGCGGGCTCGTGGTGGCACAGGTCCCGGTCCTGCGCGACCCCGCCCAGGATCTCCTCGCGCACGCCGGGCCCGACACCGTCCTCGTCGTGGCCGTCGCGCTGGTCAACGGCGTGGTGGAGGAGATCTTCTTCCGCGGAGCGCTCTACGACGCCGTGCCCGCGCGCTGGGCCGTGCCGGTCACCACGGTCGTCTACGCGGCGACCACCCTGGGCAGCGGTGTCGCCCTGCTCGCCGTCGCCGCCGTCGTGCTCGGCGCCCTCACCGCCGTGCTGCGACGGTGGACGGGTGGGGTGCTCGCGCCCATCGCCGCCCATGTCACGTGGTCGGTCGCCATGCTGCTCGTCCTGCCCCCCGTCCTCGCCACCGGAGGTTGATCCATGGAGCCCACCGCACGTACCGCCCTCGTCACCGGAGCCTCGGGACACGTGGGGGGCGAGCTCGTCCCGCGACTGCTCGAGGAGGGCTGGCGGGTCCGCGTCCTGTCGCGCAGCGCGTCCTCACTGGCCGACCGCCCCTGGGCCGGCCGCGTCGAGGTCGTGGAGGGCGACGCCGAGGACCCCGCCACGCTGGCGAGGGCCCTCGACGGCGTGGACGTCGCCTACTATCTCATCCACTCGATGGCCTCGGGGGACGACTTCGCCCAGCGTGATCGCCGTCTGGCCGACGCGTTCAGCCAGGCGGCCGGTCGGGCAGGGGTCGGACGCATCGTCTACCTCGGAGGGCTGCACCCGCACGACGAGGAGCTCTCACCGCACCTGGCCTCCCGGGTCGAGGTCGGCCAGGTGCTCCTGGACGGGCCGGTGCCCACCGCGGCCCTGCAGGCGGCGGTCGTGATCGGGGAGGGCTCCATCTCCTTCCAGATGCTGCGCTACCTCAGTGACCGGCTGCCGGTGATGCTCGCGCCCAAGTGGCTGCGCAACCGGATCCAGCCGATCGCCGTCGCCGACCTGCTCCACTTCCTGGTGGTGGCTGCCGACCTCCCTCCCGAGGTCAACCAGACCTTCGACGTGGGCGGTCCCGAGGTGCTCACCTACGCCGACATGATCCACCGCTTCTCCGAGGTGGCAGGGCTGGGGCAGCGCCGGGTCGTGACCGTGCCCGTCCTGACACCGGGCCTGGCCAGTCGCTGGATCGGCCTGGTCACACCGCTGGACACCCAGGTGGCCCGCCCGCTCGTGGACAGCCTCGTCCACGAGGTCGTGTGCACCGACGACCCCGCGCACCGACTGCCCCCGCCGCCGCGCGGGCTGGTCGGCTTCGACGAGGCCGTCCGCGCCGCGCTGGTCGACGCCCCGCCCGACCGGGGTCTGCGCAACCTGGCGCTGGCGGCCGGGGCCACGGCGGTGTGCGCGGTCGTCGGCTCGGTCGCGACGGACCCCGGGTCACGCTGGTACCGCGGCCTGGACCTGCCCGCCTGGCAGCCGCCCGCCGCGGCCTTCCCGGTGGTGTGGACCGCGCTGTACGCCGACCTCGCACTGGTCTCGGCGACAGCGGTCAACGAGGCGGAGCGTGCGGGGGAGGCCGACCAGGCGGCGGCGTACTGGCGGGCCCTGGGTGCCAACCTGCTCCTCAA
>JAJPEO010000070.1 GCA_021166815.1 Nocardioides sp. | reverse complement strand
CTTGAGCAGCCCGATCCACAGGTCGGGCAGCTGGGCGAGCGCGGTGAAGCTGGCGAGGTAGGCACCGGGGGTGCCGTCCTGGAGGACGACGTTGAAGACGTATCCGCCGGTGACGCCGACGACGCTGACCATGCCGTTGAGGAAGAAGGCCACGAGCATGCAGGCCAGGACGCGCGGCACGACCAGGCGCTGGATCGGGTCGATGCCCAGCACCATCATCGCGTCGAGCTCCTCGCGGATCTTGCGGGCGCCCAGGTCGGCCGCGATGGCAGAGCCGCCCGCGCCGGCGATGAGAAGCGCCGTCCCGATCGGGGCGGCCTGCTGGATCACCGCGAGGACCGAGGCGGAGCCGGTGAACGACTGCGCGCCGAACTGCTTGATCAGCCCACCCACCTGCAGCGCGATCACGGCGCCGAACGGGATCGCGACGAGCGCCGTGGGGATGATCGTCACCGACGCGATGAACCAGGCCTGCTGGATGAACTCACGCAGCTGGAAGGGTCGCCGGAAGAGCGCGCGGAACACGTCGAGGGCGAAGGCGAACAGGTTGCCCGCCACCCCGATCGGGGCGAGCACCCGTGTTGCGGAGGTGGCCATGACGGATCAGACCCCCGGCGCCAGGCCGGCGTTGCTGGACTGGAAGGACCCGGGGGGCGGGGTCACGCCGTTGGCGCGGCACCACTCGCCGGCCGGGCGCTGGCTGCGGCGCGGGATCCCGTTGGAGGGGTCGAGCTGCAGCGGGATCGGCGGCAGGGGCGGCAGCTCCTGGCCCTTCTCGGCCTCGAGCTCGTCGGCGTCCTTCTCCTCGGACATGCCGATGGGGCCGACCTTCTGGGCGTTGAGGAACTGGCGCACGACCGGCTCCTCGGAGCTGAGCAGCTGCTCGCGGGGGCCGAACATCGCCAGGTGCCGGTGGTAGAGCAGGCCGATGTTGTCGGGCACCGTGCGCGCGGTGTTGATGTCGTGGGTGACGATCAGGAACGTGGCGTCGATCTGCGCGTTGAGGTCGACGATCAGCTGGTTCAGGAACGCCGTGCGCACCGGGTCGAGACCGGAGTCGGGCTCGTCGAAGAGGACGATCTCGGGGTCGAGGACCAGCGCGCGGGCCAGGCCGGCGCGCTTGCGCATGCCGCCGGAGATCTCACCGGGGAGCTTGTCCTCGGCGCCGAGCAGGCCGACGAGGTCCATCTTCTCCATGACGATCTCGCGCACCTGGGACTCGGTCTTGCGCGTGTGCTCGCGCAGCGGGAAGGCGACGTTGTCGTAGAGGTTCATCGAGCCGAACATCGCGCCGTCCTGGAACAGCACCCCGAACAGCTTGCGGATCTCGTAGAGGTCGCGCTCGGAGCAGGAGGCGATGTCGACACCCTCGATGAGGATGGAGCCCTTGTCGGGCTTGATCAGCCCGATCAGGGTCTTGAGGAACACCGACTTGCCGGTTCCCGACGGTCCCAGCATCACGCAGATCTCCCCGGCGGGGATCGTCAGCGTGACGTCGCCCCAGATGAGCTGCTTGCCGAACGACTTCGTGAGGTCGTCGACCTTGATCTCCACGCCCATGGCGCATCCCTTCCCTCCCGGAACCGGGTGAGTCACCCCTCCGGATCCCCTCCGGTTCCGTACGTCTGGCTCTTCAACGCGGGGAGGCCGGGGGAGGTTACGGGTGCAGGGACGCCGAAGGGCGGCCATCCCTGCTGGGATGACCGCCCTTGGCGGTGACAGGACGCTCAGCGCACGGCTGGCGACCTGTCGGGAGTCACTTGACGGTGACGGTGGCGCCGGCGCCCTCGAGGGCCTCCTTGGCCTTCTCGGCCGTCTCCTTGTTGACCTTCTCCAGGATCGCCTTGGGGGCGGCCTCGACGAGGTCCTTGGCCTCCTTCAGACCGAGGGAGGTCAGGCCGCGCACCTCCTTGATGACGTTGATCTTCTTGTCACCAGCGGCCTCGAGGACGACGTCGAACTCGTCCTGCTCCGCGGCGGCGCCGGCGTCGCCGCCAGCAGCGCCACCGGCGGCCGGGGCGGCCGCGACGGCAACGGGAGCAGCGGCGGTCACGCCGAAGGTCTCCTCGAACTGCTTCACGAACTCGGAGAGCTCGATCAGGGTCATCTCCTTGAAGGCGTCAAGGAGCTCGTCGGTGCTGAGCTTCGCCATGGTTGGCGTTTCCTTCCGTGTGTGGCGGCCCCGCGTGGTGCGGAGCCTGCCGGGTTTCAGGTGGTGTGTACGTCAGCCTGGGTTCAGGCCTCGGTGGACTCGGTCGCCTCGTCGGCAGCAGCGGCGGTCTCCTCGGCGGGAGCCTCCTCCGCAGCAGCCTCGTCGGCGGCCGGAGCGTCCTCGGCAGCGGCCGGCGCGCCGGCACCACCTGCGAGGATCGAGGGGTCCTGCTCGGCCTTCGCCTGCAGGGCGCCGGCGAGCCGGGCAGCCTGCGAGAGCGGGGCGTTGAGCAGGTAGACGGCCTGGGAGAGCGAGGCCAGCATCGCGCCGGCCAGCTTGCCCAGGAGCACCTCACGCGACTCGAGGTCGGCCAGCTTGGCCACCTCTGCCGCGTCCAGGGGCTTGCCGTCCAGGACTCCACCCTTGATGACAAGGGCGGGGTTTGCCTTGGCAAAGTCACGCAGACCCTTGGCAGCCTCGACGACGTCGCCGTTGATGAAGGCGATGGCGGTGGGGCCGGTCAGCAGGTCGTCGAAGCCTTCGATGCCCACCTCGGTGGCGGCGATCTTGGCCAGCGTGTTCTTGACCACGGCGTAGTTGGCGTTCTCGCCGAGGGAGCGCCGCAGTTCCTGCAGCTGCTTCACGGTGAGACCGCGGTACTCGGTCAGCACAGCGCCGGCGGCACCGTTGAAGGACTCAACGATCTCCGCAACGGCGGCAGTCTTCTCTGGCCGCGCCATGGGTCTCCTTCCGGACGTGACCCCCGGGCAGCCCCACCAACGACGAACGCCCCGGGCGCAGGCCCAGGGCGTGGAAGATCGGTGATCTCGTGCTCTGTCCCCTGCGCTGGCCGTCCTCGTGGAGGAACCTTCAGCCCCGAGCTGGCGCTCGAGACAACCGGCGGTCTCTGGTTTCGAAACGGAACACTACGGGCCAGGACACTGAGCGGCCAAATCGCCAATCCGGCCCCATCAGTGCCCCGACACTGGTTGCATGGCCCCGTGGACGATCAGTTGACGACCGTGGGCGCCTCGCTGGCGCGCGCCGACGAACGCATGCTCAGTGGCCGCAACACCGCCGGACGGGTGTGGAAGACCGGTTTCGGAGGCCTCGACCCCGCGATCGGCGGCGGGTTCCGCAGCGGGTCGCTCATCCTGCTCGCGGGCCCCCAGGGCCTCGGCAAGTCGACTTTCGCGCTCCAGATCGCCCGCAACGTGGCGATCGCCGGGCGCCCGGTCGTCTACTTCTCCTACGAGCACGACCCCGAGGACCTGACCCAGAAGCTGATCACCCTCGAGGCCGGCCTGCTCGACGACTCCGACCAGGTACGCGTGGCCCACATCCGCAGCGTCTTCGACGACTTGTGGGTCAGCTCGCTGGAGCACCGGCTGCAGGCGGTCCCGTCGGGGCCCCAGGCCCTCGACCGGATCGCGCAGTACGCCGACTACCTCCACCTGCACCGCTCGACCGGCACGCGCACCGACCTGGCCGCGATCCAGGAGATCGCCGTGGCCATCCGCCAGGCGACCGGGGTGAGCCCGTTCGTGATCGTCGACTACCTGCAGAAGGTGAAGACCCACGGCAACCTCGACGACGACGAGCGCAGCACCCAGATCGTCGAGGGCCTCAAGGACCTCGCCATCGACCTGGGCGCGCCCATCCTCGCGATCGCAGCCGCGGACAAGGGCGCCCTGGGCGCCGGCCAGCGCATGAAGGCCAACCACCTGCGCGGCTCGAGCGCCCTGGCCTACGAGGCCGACATCATGATGGTGCTCAACAACAAGTTCGACATCGTCGCGCGCCACCACCTGACCTACGACCTCTCCAACGCCGAGCGGTTCCGGGAGTGGGCGGTGCTCACCCTCGAGAAGAACCGCTTCGGCAAGGACGGCCAGGTGATGGAGTTCCGCACGCGTTTCGACCAGAGCCGCTTCGAGACCGAGGGCCGAGAGGTCAAGGAGCAGCTGATCGACGACCGGGTGTTCCGCGAGTAGGAACCCGCTCAGGCGCCGCCGGTGCCGAGCTTCGGCGCGTCGGTGACCTGGTCGGCGGGCGGCACGGTGATCGTCACCGGGTCGCCGAAGCCGCGGTAGTGGGCCTCGAGGTCGGTGGTGACCGGTGCGCCGTCGGGGCCCTTCGCGGTCGACTCCTGGACCATCTTGCGCGGCAGGTCGTCGGCGTCGATCCAGTAGTCGAACACCATCTCCTCGGGCAGGTGCGAAGCCATCTGCTCGGGCAGGTCCAGGGCCTCCCGGAACCGCTGCGGGTCGATCGTGACGCGGTAGTGGTTGGTGGGGACCCCGTCGACCTCCTCCTCGCCGAGCAGCTCCAGCTTCTCGGGGTCCTTCAAGGCCTGGATCGCGACCTGCGGGTCCAGGGACTTGCCGAGCATCCCGAGCAGCGAGCCCTCGTCGGTGAGGTCGATGCGCATCCACGTGCCGTCGGTGCTCATCGAGGGGGTGCGCAGGTACATCACCTTGTCGACGAGGACCAGCTCCATGTCCTCGGGCCCGCCCGTGCTCGTGGCTGACATCTCGAGGCCGTCGGACGCGAAGCGGACCTGGCCCTCGACGGTCGTCGTCACCCCCTGCACCGTGCTCTCCGACTCCATGGTGAAGGTCTCCGCCTCCATCATCGCGTCCATGACCCGGGAGTGGAACTGCGCAGCCGGGAGCTCCTCCAGCCCGGCGCCCGAGCCCTCGTCGCCCGTGCCCTCGTCGCCGGTGGTCTCGTCACCGGTGGTCCGGCTGCTGTCGGCGCCCGTGGAGGCTGCCTTGTCCGGCTCGTCCTCGCAGGCGGCCAGGCCCAGGCCCAGCGCTGCGGCGAGTGCCACGGCTCCGACTCGTCGGGCCAGGTTGGTGCGCATGTCGTCTCCTCGTCGAGGGGGTCGGGGCCCCCACACTTCTACCCCAGCGCTGGTTGCGTGTCAGCAGCCGACCACGCCACGGACCCCGTACGCCACCCCCGCAGAGACGGGATCGGCCCGGTCACCCCGGTGGGGTGACCGGGCCGGATCGCGACGTACGGGGCCTGCTCAGGCCTGCGCGCCCTCGTCCTCGGCCGCGACGTTCTTGGTGCGGTTGGGGTCGACCTGGACACCGGGGCCCATGGTCGTGGAGACGGTGACCTTCTTGATGTAGCGGCCCTTGGAGCTGGCCGGCTTCAGACGGAGCACCTCCTCCAGCGCCGCGGCGTAGTTCTCCGCGAGCTGGACCTCGGAGAAGGAGGCCTTGCCGATGATGAAGTGCAGGTTGGCGTGGCGGTCGACACGGAACTCGATCTTGCCGCCCTTGATGTCCGTGACGGCCTTGGCGACGTCGGGGGTCACCGTGCCCGTCTTGGGGTTGGGCATGAGCGAGCGCGGGCCCAGGACACGGCCGAGGCGGCCGACCTTGCCCATCATGTCGGGGGTCGCGACGACGGCGTCGAAGTCGAGCCAGCCACCGCTGACCTTCTCGATGAGCTCGTCGCCACCGACGAAGTCGGCGCCGGCCTCACGGGCGGCGTCGGCCTTGTCCGCGTTGGCGAACACCAGGACGCGGGCGGTCTTGCCGGTGCCGTGGGGCAGGTTGACGGTGCCACGCACCATCTGGTCGGCCTTGCGGGGGTCGACACCGAGTCGCATGACGACGTCGACGGTCTCGTCGAACTTCTTCTTGCTGGTCGACTTGGCGATCTTGATCGCGGTCAGCGGGGCGTGGAGCTCGTTCTTGTCGAACGTCTCGGCCGCCGCGCGGTAGGTCTTGCTGCGCTGCATGGTCTTCTCGTTTCTTTAAGAAAAGTGCGTGGTAAGCGGACCAGCGCGGTCCTGCCACTTGTCAGTCGGTGGTGACGCCCATCGAGCGGGCAGTGCCCTCGACGATCTTCATCGCCGCGTCGATGTCGTTGGCGTTGAGGTCGGGGAGCTTGGTCTGGGCGATCTCGCGGACCTGGTCCTTGGTGAGCTTGCCGACCTTGTCCTTGTGGGGGACGCCCGAGCCCTTCGAGAGGCCGGCAGCCTTCTTGATCAGCTCAGCGGCCGGAGGGGTCTTGGTGATGAACTCGAACGAACGGTCCTCGTAGATGGTGATCTCGACGGGGATGACGTTGCCGCGCATGGACTCGGTCTGGGCGTTGTAGGCCTTGCAGAAGTCCATGATGTTCACACCGTGGGGACCCAGGGCGGTACCCACCGGCGGAGCCGGAGTTGCTGCGCCAGCCTGCAGCTGCACCTTGACGAGCGCTGCGACCTTCTTCTTCGGAGGCATCGTGTTGCTTCTCTTTCTCTCATGTGGTCATGACGAGGGCACCTGCCCTCTGCCACGTGTTACTGGTGCCCAGTCAACCGGGCAGCGGGTCAGACCCGCTGGATCTGGCTGAAGCTGAGCTCGACCGGGGTCTCCCGGCCGAAGATCTCGACGAGGGCCTTGACCCTCTGGGACTCGGCGTTGATCTCGGTGATCGTCGCGTGCAGCGTGGCGAACGGGCCGTCCACGACCATGACCGAGTCGGACACCGAGAAGTCGGCCACCTCGACCGGCTTGCGCGGGGTGGTGGCTGCGCCCTTCTCACCGGCAGCGGCAGCGGCCTCGGCCTCGGCGACCGCGACGACGGCCGGCGCGAGCATGTCCTCGACCTCCCGCATGCTCAGCGGCACGGGCTGGTGGGCGTGGCCCACGAAGCCGGTCACCGACGGGGTGTGGCGCACTGCGGCCCACGACTCGTCGGTGAGGTCCATGCGGACCAGGACGTAACCGGGCAGGACGGTGCGGGTGACCATCTTGCGCTGGCCGTTCTTGATCTCGGCGACCTCTTCGGTGGGGACCACGATCTCGTGGATGTAGTCCTCCATGTTGAGGGAGATGATGCGGTTCTCGAGGTTGGTCTTGACCCGCTTCTCCATGCCGGAGTAGGTGTGCACGACGTACCAGTCGCCGGGCTTGGCCCACAGCTCGCGGCGGAACGCCTCGAGCGGGTCGACGACCTCGTCCTCGCCGGCTTCGTCGTCGCCGGCCTCGTCGTCGCCGGCCTCGTCCTCGTCCGCCTCGTCGGCAGCGGGCCCGTCAGCGGCGTCCTCGTCGGTGGCCTCGACCTCGCCGCCCTCGACCTGCTGGTCGTCGCCGTGCTCGTCGACCGGGTCGGTCGACTCTCCGGCCTCGACCTGGTCGGGGGTGACCTGGTCGTCGACCTGGTCAGCGTCAAAGGTGTCCGACACGTTCTGCTCCGTCATGTCCGTTGCTGGTTGGACCGATCCACCGGATCGGGGGCCCGGTCTCGCCGGGCCATGGTCACTGGGCTCCGCCGCCGCCGAAGACTCGCAGGGCGAGCTCACCGAAGGCCACGTCGAGCAGGGAGACCAGGGTCATCACGACGACCACGAACGTCAGGACCACGAAGAAGTAGGTGACCAGCTCGTTCTGGGTCGGCCAGACGACCTTGCGCAGCTCCGCCACGACCTGGCGGTAGAAGGTCACCGGGTTGGTGCGGCCAGCGCCGTGGCCGCTGTCGCGTGCCTCGCGCACCGTCTTGCCGTCCGCCACGGTGTCCACCTCTCCTCGCCTTCGGGTGCTGCTCGGGTGAGCCGCAGTGTGTCTCGCAGGGCACGAGGGACTTGAACCCCCAACCTTCGGTTTTGGAGACCGATGCTCTGCCAGTTGAGCTAGTGCCCTTCGGCGGCCCGCCGGGCATGCCGAAGCATGTGGATGAGCCACCAAACGGGAAGCATACGGGGCACCCCGACCCCGCGTCGAACCGAGGACCTCCCCGGCTGCCGCGGTGCTGTGCCCACCGCCCCTACGATGACGCCCATGACCGATGCCCGCGACGCCGACGAGCGCCGCGAGGTGCGCCGGCTCCCCAAGGCACACCTGCACCTGCACTTCACCGGGTCGATGCGCCACGGCACGCTGCTCGAGCTCGCCGAGCGCGACGGCATCGTCCTGCCCGACTCCCTGGTCGACGACTGGCCCCCGCAGCTGAGCGCCGCGGACGAGAAGGGCTGGTTCCGCTTCCAGCGGCTCTACGACGTGGCCCGCTCGGTGCTGCGCACCGAGGACGACGTACGCCGCCTGGTCCTCGAGGCGGCCGAGGACGACGTCGCCGACGGGGGGCGCTGGCTGGAGATCCAGGTGGACCCCAGCGGCTACGCCGCCCGATTCGGGGGCATCACGGCGTTCACCGACCTGGTGCTCGACTGCGTGCGCGACGCCTCCGAGCGCACCGGCCTGGGCATGGCCGTGGTCATCGCCGCCAACCGCACCAGGCACCCCCTCGACGCACGCACCCTCGCCCGGCTCGCCGCCCAGTACGCCGGGCGCGGCGTCGTCGGCTTCGGCCTCTCCAACGACGAGCGACGCGGGTCGACGAGCGAGTTCTCCGGCGCCTTCCGCATCGCCGAGCGCGCGGGCCTGGCGCTGGTCCCCCACGGCGGCGAGCTGCGGGGGCCCGACCACGTCCGCGTCTGCCTCGACACCCTGGGCGCCGACCGGCTGGGCCACGGCGTGCGCACGGCCGAGGACCCCGCCCTGCTCGACCGGGTGGTCCGCGACGGTGTCGCCCTGGAGGTCTGTCCCGTCTCCAACGTGGCCCTCGGCGTCTACTCCGACCTGACCTCGGTGCCCCTGCCCGAGCTGCTCGCCGCGGGCGCGACGATCGCGCTGGGCGCCGACGACCCGCTCCTCTTCGGCTCACGCCTGGCCAGCCAGTACGCCACCATGCGTGTCGCGCACGACCTCGACGACGCCACCCTGGCCCGGCTGGCGCAGATGTCCTTCGCGGCGTCACGGGCCCCCTCCGACGTCGTCGAGCGCGCCTTGGCCGACATTGATGGCTGGCTGTCGTCGACTGCTGACACACTGAGCCCGTGACCACTCCTGAGCAGCCGTCCGAGGGCCAGCAGCCGACGGACGAGCCGAGCCCCAGCGACCAGCCAGCGGCCGAGCCCGGGTCGGCGTCCGCCGACGAGACCGCGCCGATCGGAGGCCTCGGCACCGACCAGCCGGCGTACGGCGGTCCCACCTACAGCCAGCCGACCTACAGCCAGCCGACGTACGGCCAGCCGGACTACGAGCAGCCGGACCACGAGCAGGCGTCCGACGCCGGCGAGGCCCAGCCGACGTCCGGCGAGCAGCCCGGGTTCCAGCACGGCCAGCCGCCGACGGGCGGGCAGTCACCCTACGGACAGCCCCCGTACGGCCAGCAGCCGTACAGCCAGCCGTACGGACAGCCGTACGGACAGCAGCCGACGTACGAGCAGCCCGCCTACGGCCAGCAGCCCCACACCCAGCCGGCGTACGGGCAGCATGGCTACGGCCAGGCGCCGCCTCCCGGCGTGGTGAGCCCGTACGGCCAGCCGTCCTACGCCCCGTACCCCGCGACGCTGCCCTCGCACCCCTCGGCCATGCCCTCGATGATCATGGGCATCATCGCCCTGGCGAGCCTGATGGTCGCCTGCGGCATCGGGCTGGTGCTCTCCCCGTTCGCCTGGGCGATGGGCGCCAAGGCGACTCGTGAGATCGCCGCCCAGCCCGGGCGCTGGGGCGGCGCCAGCGAGGCCCGCGCCGGCAAGATCATGGGCATCATCGGCACGGTCCTGCTGGTCCTCGCCGTGGTCGGCATCGCCTTGTTCGTCATCGCGGTGATGTCGTCCTCGTCGGTGAGCAGCACCGAGTACAGCTACGACAGCAACTTCTGACCGCGCCCGGTCACTGGCCGGCGTGCGAGCCGGTGAGCCGAGGGCCTCAGAGCGCGCAGCCGACGGTGACCGGCTCGTTGACCAGCCGGACACCGTAGGCGGCCTCCACCCCGTCGCGCACCTCGCGCGCCAGCGTGAGGAGCTCGGCGGTGCTCGCGCCGCCGCGGTTGGTGAGCGCCAGGGTGTGCTTGGTCGACAGGCTCACCCGCGGACCGGCCGCGTCGCTGGTCCACCCCCTGGAGAAGCCGGCGTGCTCGATCAGCCATGCCGCGCTCGTCTTCACCGAGCCGTCGGGCTGCTCCCAGCGCGGCGCCTCCGGCGGCAGGGCGGCCGCCTGGGTGGGTGTGAGGAAGGGGTTGGTGAAGAACGACCCCGCGCTCCACGTGTCGTGGTCGGCCTCGTCGAGGACCATCCCCTTGCGGCGCCGCAGGCCCAGCACCGCCTCGCGCACCGCGCGCAGCGGGGCGCGCTGGCCGACCTCGACGCCCAGCGTGCGGGCGAGCTCGGCGTACGCGACCGGCTCGCTGTCGCCCATCCGGAGCTGGAACATCACGTCGAGCACGACGTAGCGGCCCGGGTCGGCCTTGAACCTGCTGTGGCGGTAGCCGAAGCCGCAGTCGGCGACCGCGAAGGTCCGCTGCGTACGGTCCACGCGGTCCCAGGTACGGACGCGGGCGATGGTCTGGGCGACCTCCTGGCCGTAGGCGCCCACGTTCTGGATCGGGGTGGAGCCGACCGCGCCGGGGATGCCGCTGAGCGCCTCGATCCCGGCCCAGCCGCTGGCCACGCACCGCTCGACCAGGGCGTCCCAGTCCTCCCCAGCCGCGACGGTGAGCACCACTCCGCCGCAGGCCGACAGGGTCTCGGCCTCGCAGGCGTCGGTGTCGACCTCGACCCCCCGGGTGGCCACCTGGACGACACGGCCGTCGAAGCCCTCGTCGGCCACGACCAGGTTGGAGCCGCCGGCCACGAGCAGGACGGGGGTGCCGGCCGCATCGGCCTCGGCGACCGCGTCGACGAGCTCGCGCTCGGTCGAGGCGACGACCCACTCCCGTGCCGAGCCGCCCAGGCGCAGGGTGGTGTGGTCCTTCAGCTCAGGCACCCGCCACCGCCTGGCGCACGACCGCCCTGGGCATGCCGAGCACCTTCTGGCCCCCGCACGTGGCGTTCAGCGCGAGCGTGACCAGGCCGTCGGCCGTGACGTCCTTGACCGTGCCGGAGACGACCACGTCGACCCCTCCGTCGGCGGGGACGACCACCGGAGCGGTGAACTTCGCGCCCAGCTCGACCACCTCGGCGGCGTCGGTCCAGTCGCGCACGGCGCGCCCGACGAGGGCGAGGGTGTACATGCCGTGGGCGATGACGCCCGGCAGCCCGACGCTGCGGGCCACCTCCTCGTCCTGGTGGATGGGGTTGTGGTCGCCGCTGGCGTGGGCGTAGGCGACGAGGTCGGCCCGCGTGACGGTGAACACCTGCTCCGGGAGCACGTCCCCGGCCCGCATCACTGGCCCGCCCCGTGCACGAGCGTGGCGCGACCGGTGCAGACCAGGTCTCCCCCGGCGTCGCGGATCTCGCACGCCGTGGCGACGACGTCGGCGGCGCCGAGGGACCGTACGCCGGTCACCGTCATCACCGCGCTCAGCACGTCGCCCACGCGCAGCGGGCGCTCGTAGGCGAAGCGCTGCTCGCCGTGGACGATCCGGTGCAGGTCGACCTGCTCGGCGTCGAGGAAGGCCTGCATCGCCTCGAAGGCGAGCACGATCGGGAAGGTCGCCGGGACCGGCTCCGCCGGCTGGCCGACGGCCCGGGCGAAGACGGCCACGCGCTCGGGCGTGACCTCGAGAGGGGCGGGGGCGGGGTGCTCGCGCCCGACCAGGGTGGCGTCGACAGGCATGGCTTCGAGCCTAGATCACGCCGTGGGAAGCACAGGAGCCCGTCCGGAACGTCCGGACGGGCCCTGGGATGCTGAGAGGTCAGCGGTCGAGCGTCAGCGGGTCTCGCGGTGCGCGGTGTGCTTGCGGCAACGCGGGCAGAACTTCGACAGCTCGATGCGGTCGGGGTCGTTGCGCCGGTTCTTCTTCGTGATGTAGTTGCGCTCCTTGCAGTCCACGCACGCAAGCGTGATCTTGGGGCGAACGTCAGAGCTCTTGCTGGCCACGGAAAGTCCTTAGGTTTGCTGGCGGTGCGGTGAGGCAGGTGCTGTGTGGTAGCGGGGGCGGGACTCGAACCCGCGACACCACGATTATGAGCCGTGTGCTCTAACCACCTGAGCTACCCCGCCGCGGAGGGCAACAGGCCCCTCCAGACTACGGAGTGACCCAACCCAGAGCCCCTTTACGGAATCGAACCGTAGACCTTCTCCTTACCATGGAGACGCTCTGCCGACTGAGCTAAAGGGGCGAAGCCCCGCGCGAGAGGGGCAACGGGCGAGAACGATACACGCGTCGAGCCCGCGTGAGAAATCGGCTCAGTCTTCCTGGATCCGGGGCCACCCGACCGCCTCCTCCAGCTCGTACGCGAGCCCGAGGAGACGGGCTTCGCGGCCCCATCCCGAGCCCAGCATCATGCCGTGGGGAAGGCCGTTCGCGGTCGTCGCGAGGGGCAGCGAGACCGCCGGTTCGCCGGTGGCGTTCTGCAGCGGGGTGAAGGCCACCCAGTCCATGAGCCGGTCCATGATCACCTCGTAGTCCTGGTCCGCGCGCAGGTGACCCACGCGCGGCGTCTCGACCGCCAGGGTGGGCGTCAGCGTGACGTCGTACTTCGCGTGGTGACGGGCCGCCAGGCGCCGGGAGGCCGTGAGGACGGCTATCGCGGCGGGCTGGCGCAGCATGTTGCGCCCGGCGTGACGGGCCAGGCCGAGGGTGAGGTTGTCGAGCTTGGTGACGTCGAAGCTCGGGCCGTGGTGCTGCTTGCCCCGGCGCGCGATCACGAAGGCGAGCATCGCCCAGTACCGCACGAAGTGGTCGGGGAACGACGGCGGCACCGGCGGGTCGATCTCCTCGACGTGGTGGCCGAGCGACTCCAGGAGGGCGGCCGTGCGGAGCGTGAGCTCGCGCACCTCCGGGCTGCTGCCACGCCCCACGCCCCTCGTGACCACCGCCACCCGCAGCCGCGCGCGACCGGGGCGGGTGATGTCCCCGACGGGGGCGAGGTGCGGGTTGCGCCAGACCTTCTCGGCCTCGCGGTAGAACGCGGCGGTGTCTCGCACGCTGCGCGTCAGCACCCCGTCGCTCACGATGCGCACCGGCATCTCGCGCATCATCTTGTCCTGGGCCAGCCGCCCGCGGGTGGGCTTGAGGCCGACCAGGCCGTTGACGGCCGCCGGGATCCGGATCGACCCTCCCCCGTCGTTGGCGTGGGCGATCGGGACCACCCCGGCCGCCACGAAGGCGGCCGAGCCGGCCGAGCTCGCCCCGGCGTAGTGGTCGGTGTCCCACGGGGAGCGCACCGGACCCAGCCGCGGGTGGTCGACCGCGCCCGAGAAGCCGAACTCCGAGAGCCGCGTCTTGCCGAGCGCGAGCAGGCCGGTGGCGAGGTACTGCCGCGCGAAGTCGCCGTCGGCCTTCTTCGGCACCGCGTCGAACGCGTCGGTGCCGTGCATCGTGGGCCAGCCGCGCACGTCGACGTTGTCCTTGAGGTAGGTCGGCACGCCGGCGAAGTAGCCCGCCCGTGGGTGACGGGCGGCCTCACGGGCCTGGTCGAAGGCCTCGAAGGCCAGGCCCCCCAGCCGGGCGTCGACGGCCTCGGTGCGCGCGATCGCGGCCTCGACCACCTCCGGCACCGAGACCTCGCCGGCATGCAGGGCCGCGACCAGCCCGACCGCGTCGTGCTCCCCCAGGGCGTCGTCGGTGAAGGCGTGGATACGCGTCATGCGGCGAATGTAGGGCACTCCCGGTGGCGCTGCGACCGGGCGCGGGACCTCAGCCGAGCAGCAGCACGACCAGCGGGAGCCACAGGCTCGTGGCCAGGGCGGTGAGGCCCATGGCGAGGCCGGCGAACGCGCCCTCCGTCTCGCTCTCGTGCAGGGCGCGGCTGGTGCCGATGCCGTGGGAGACCGACCCGAGCGCGATGCCGCGGGCCCGCTCGTCGCGGACCCGCAGCCACGAGAGGACGGTGGGCCCGGCGACCGCCCCGCCCACGCCGGCGATCACCGAGAAGACGGCGCTCAGTGCCGGGATGCCGCCGATCGTCTCCGACAGCGCGATCGACACCGGGGTGGTCGCCGACTTCGTCGACATGGTCCGGGCGAGCTCCTCCCCGCCTCCCGCCAGCACGACCAGCCCCCAGGCGGTGAGGATCGAGACGAGCGCCCCGAGCCCGATGCCCAGCAGGATGGGCAGCACCAACCCTCGCAGGCGGCGTACCTGCCGGTGCAGCGGGACCGCCAGGGCGACCGTGGCCGGTCCGAGCCAGAACGCGATCAGCGTGGTGCCGGCGCGGTAGTCGGCGGGGTCGACGTCGAGGGCGAGCACCAGTACGCCGACCAGCACGATCGCGACCAGCACCGGCTGGGCGAGCGGGTGCCCACCGCTGCGGTCGCGAGCCCAGACGCCGAGGCGATAGGCCAGCAGCGTCACGAACAGGAGCACCAGGGGCGAGGTGGTCGCCCAGTCGAGGACGTCAGCCACGGGCCCGCCTCCCCAGCAGCGCGACCAGTCCCCCGGTGACCACCAGCCCGGCCAACCACGATCCGACCAGGCCCACGGTCACCGGCAGGGCCGCGTCGCGCAGGAGGGCGAGGTAGGCGACCACGCCCACGCCCGCCGGGACGAAGAACAGCTGGAGGTGGCGCAGCAGCACGTCGCTGACGGCGAAGACCCCCGCCTCGGGAGCCGGGCGCCGCCACTGCAGCACCACGAAGAGGAGCGCCATCCCGACGACCGGTCCGGGCAGCGGGACGCCCGTCGCGCGGACGAGCAGCTCGCCGGCGACCTGGCACCCGAGCAGCCAGGTGAGACCGACCAGCATCAGCGCCGCTCCCCGGCACCCGCTCCTCGGCGGTGGCAGCCGGACAGGTGGTCGTCGACCAGGCCGATCGCCTCCATGAGGGCGTACATCGTGGTCGGGCCGACGTGGGCGAACCCGGCCTGCTTGAGCGCCTTCGACAGGGCGACGGACTCCGGCGAGGTCGTCGGCACCTCGGCGCCCGTGCGCGGCGCCGGACCGGGTTCGGGCGCGAACTGCCAGATGAAGTCCTCCAGCCCGCCCTGGTCGCGCAGCGCGACGGTGGCCCGGGCGTTGATGATCGCGGCCTCGACCTTGCGGCGGTTGCGGACGATGCCGGCGTCGGCCATCAGGCGGGCGACGTCTGCCTCGTCGTAGGCCGCGACCGTGTCGGCGTCGAACCCGTGGAAGGCGGCACGGAAGGCCGGGCGCTTCATCAGGATCGTGCGCCACGACAGCCCGCTCTGGAACGCCTCCAGGGTCAGGCGCTCCAGGTGGGCGGCCTCACCGGCGACGCGGACGCCCCACTCGGCGTCGTGGTAGGCCCGGTTGACCTCGTCACCCGCCGCCCACGGGCAGCGCGCGACGCCGTCGTCCCCGACGACGGCGCCGTCGAGGGGACCGGTCGCTGCCGTCCCGGACACTGTAGTGGGGTCGGTGCTCACGGGGTGATCATGCAGGATCAGCGCCTGAGCTTGAGCCTCACGTTGGGCAGGGGCGGCGCCGGGATCGGGCCGAGCGGCTGGTCGACGACGACGCCGAAGCGGCCGTCGGCCACCTCCTGGCCGCCGGTGACGACCTCGCCGTCACGGGTGATCTGGTCCTGCCACTCGGCGCGGAAGCCGACGATCTCGTCGTGGCTGCGGCCGATGAAGTTCCACCACATGACGATCTCCTCGCCGAAGGGCGGACCGCCGAGGACGAGCATCCGCGACTCCTCGACCGCGGTGACCGTCACGGTGCGGCGACCGGGCGGGAGGTAGGCCAGCTCGGCGGGCTTCAGCGCCACGTCGCCCTCCACCTCGACCGCCCCGACGTCGAGTAGGACGCCGTGCTCGAAGTCGGTGTCGACGTCGAGCGTGACGGACTTGCCCTCGGCCAGCATCAGCTCGGCGCCGAGCAGCGGGGTGTGGGTGTGGACCGGCGAGGTCGAGCCGACCATCGAGCCGAGGAAGACCCGCGCCTCCCACCCCGGGCCCCGCACCGGCGGCGGGACGTAGTGGTCGAAGGCGGGGTCGCCGTTGCGCGTGGCGTCGGGCAGGACGACCCACAGCTGCACCCCGTGCAGCACCGACGTGGCCGCCGTGGACACCTCGGAGTGGCTGATGCCGCGGCCGGCGGTCATCAGGTTCAGCTCGCCGGGACGCACCATCGCGTGGTTGCCGGCGGAGTCGCGGTGCTCGATCTCGCCCTCGAACAGCCAGCTCACCGTCTGCAGCCCGGTGTGGGGGTGCGGGGTGACCCGCATGCCCCCGGTCTCGGAGACGTCGTCGGGGCCGTAGTGGTCGATGAAGCACCACGCGCCCACGAACGAGCGCTGGCGCTGCGGCAGGGTGCGGCGTACGAGCATCGCGCGCGGACCACCCAGCGGCACCTGGCGCGACGTCATGACCTGGACCCCCGGGAGCCCCTCGCCACCGGCGAGGGTCAGCTCATCGGGATTGCGCTCGGGATTGGTCATTCAGCTCAGTTGCCTCGGCTCTGGATCGGACTTGGGCACGGTGCCGGCGCTCGGCGCGGCGGCGGCGGGGGGCTTCCACGTGCCCGCGTCGGCCAGCCGGATCACGACTGACTTCGACGCCGGTGTGCGACTCCCCTCGGCGACGTGGTCGAGGGGGATCAGGGGGTTCGTCTCTGGATAGTAGGCCGCGGCACAACCACGCGGCTGGGAATAGGCCACGATCCGGAAGTCGCGTGCGACACGCTCGCTCGACTCCCCCGTCCGCGGGTCGGTCCACTCGCTGACCAGGTCGACCACGTCCCCGTCGCGGCGCCCGAGCGTCGCGATGTCGTCGGGGTGGACGAAGACCACCCGACGACCGCCCTTGATGCCGCGGTAGCGGTCGTCGAGGCCGTAGATCGTGGTGTTGAACTGGTCGTGGGAGCGCAGCGTCTGCAGCAGCAACCGCCCCTCCGGGACGCTGAGCACCTCCAGCGGCGAGGTCGTCAGCACCGCTCGTCCCGAGGGCGTCTCGAAGCGGCGCTCGTCGCGGGGCGGGTGGGGCAGGACGAACCCGCCCGGCTGGTCGACCAGGACGTCGTAGTCCGCGCACCCGGGCACCACCCGCGCGATGCGGCGGCGGATCTCGGAGTAGTCCGCGCGCAGGGCCGCCCACGGCACCGGGTGGTCCTCGCCCAGGGTGGCCAGCGCCAGGCTGCACACGATGTCGACCTCCGAGCGCAGCATCGGAGAGGCCGGCTCCAGGGGCCCCCGGGACGCGTGGACCGCCGACATCGAGTCCTCGACCGTGACCCGCTGCTCCCGGCCCCCGGTCAGGTCGCGCTCGCTGCGTCCCAGCGCCGGCAGGACCAGCGCCTCGCGGCCGGTCACGACGTGGGAGCGGTTGAGCTTGGTGGAGACGTGGACGGTGAGGTCGGCCCGGCGCATCGCCTCCTCGGTCAGGTCGGTGTCGGGGCTCGCGGAGACGAAGTTGCCGCCCATGGCGAAGAACACCCTCGCCCGCCCCTGCGACAGCGCCCGGATCGCCTCGACCGTGTCGAAGCCGTGCTCGCGCGGGGAAGTGATCGCGAACTCCGCGTCAAGGGCGTCGAGGAAGTGTGCGGGGGGACGCTCCCAGATCCCCATCGTGCGGTCGCCCTGCACGTTGGAGTGCCCCCGCACCGGGCACAGACCCGCGCCCGGCCTGCCGATGTTGCCCTGCAGCAGGGCGACGTTGACGATCTCCTTGATGGTCGCGACGGCGTGGCGGTGCTGGGTGATGCCCATCGCCCAGCAGGTGACGGTCGCCGGGGAGTCGCGGAACCACTCGGCCGCCTCGGTGACCTGCGCGCGGGTCAGCCCCGTGGCCTCCTCGACCCGCGCCCAGTCGACCGCGCGGACATGGGCGGCGTACGCCTCGAAGCCCTCGGTGTGCCGGGCCAGGAACTCGTGGTCGACCGCGTCCCACTCGACCAGCAGCGAGCCGATCGCCTGGAAGAGCGCGAGGTCTCCCCCCAGGCGTACGGGCAGGTGGAGGTCGGCGAGCGCGGTGCCGCTGCCGACGATCCCGCGCGCCCGCTGGGGGTTCTTGAACCGGACCAGCCCGGCCTCCTCGAGCGGGTTGATCGCGATGATCCGGGCGCCGTTGTCCTTGGCCTGCTCCAGCGCCGACAGCATCCGCGGGTGGTTGGTGCCGGGGTTCTGGCCCATCACCACGACGAGCCGGGCACGGTGGACGTCCTCGAGGGTCACCGACCCCTTGCCGATGCCGATCGTCTCGACCAGGGCCGTGCCGCTGGACTCGTGGCACATGTTGGAGCAGTCGGGGAGGTTGTTGGTGCCGTACGAGCGCACGAACAGCTGGTAGGCGAACGCGGCCTCGTTGGACGTCTTGCCGGAGGTGTAGAAGACCGCCTCGTCCGGCGAGGCCAGGCCGCGCAGGTGGCGCGCGATCGTGGCGTAGGCGTCCTCCCACGAGATCGGCTCGTAGTGCGTGGCGCCCGGGCGCAGGACCATCGGCTCGGTGAGGCGGCCCTGCTTGCCCAGCCACCACTCGCTGCGCCCGGCCAGGTCGGCGACGGAGTGCTCGGCGAAGAACGCCCGGTCGAGGTGCTGGCGGGTGGCCTCCTCGGCCAGCGCCTTGGCACCGTTCTCGCAGAACTCCGCGTGGTGGCGCTCGCCCGGAGCGGCGTCGGGCCAGGCGCACCCCTGGCAGTCGATGCCGTCGACCTGGTTGAGGCGAGTCAGGGCCCGCGCTGCCCGCACCGGCCCCATCTGCCCGACAGCCCTGCGCATCGCCACCGCGACGGCCTCGACCCCTGCCACGCTGGAGGGCGGCTGTCCGACCTCGACGGCTGTCTCGTCGACGTCGTCGCGGGGCACGCCCCGCAGCCGGTCGGTCACTCCTCGGGTGATGCGGCTCACCTCCCCCAGTCTGCCCTCTCGCGGCTGTCCTGTCCTCCCCCTGCCGGCCGGCTGCCGGTCGCCCCGCGACCACCTGCGGTTCACCTGGCTGCGCGAGCGTGCGCGCATGCGGAT
>JAJPEO010000049.1 GCA_021166815.1 Nocardioides sp. | reverse complement strand
CAGGGCACGCAGCTCGTCGTCGCTCAGCGGCGTGACCACCTTCTGCCTGTGTACCGGGCCTTTCAGGCCGGCGAACGGGTCTGCCCGCAGGGTCCCGGTGCTGATGGCCCAGAGGGTGAAGCGGCGGACGGCCTGGTGCCGGATCCGCACGGTTCCGGGCGTGTTGCCTCCCTCGAGGAGGTGGACCATCCAGGTCTGCAGCGAGGTCCGGGCCATCGGGGTGACGCCAGCCTGCTGGCACCAGGCCAAGTAGCGGCAGGCCCCGTCGGCGTAGAGCTTGATCGTGCCGGGCGCCTTGTTCTCGGCGCACAGGGCGAGCTGCCACTTCGGGATCGCTTCGGTTAGCTCGGCGGCCGTGACCTCGATCAGGTTCGACGGATCGCCACCGAGCGCGGGCGCTGAGGCGGCCGTGCCGGTGAACTGGATGCGTGAGTGCTGGATGCGGGGTGGCATGGCCGCACGCGACCAGCACTCACCCACCGGCTCAGCCGGAGCAGCCGGGTCCGACGACTGACCGGCGATGCGGTCGGGCCGGCACGCGAGCCAGGGTCCGCACGGGCAGAGTCCGACTTTCACGGCCATAGAGGCATTCCGGGCGCCCGCCCTGACCGGGCGTCACTGCGGCGGGTCAGGTACGCGGTCGTCCAGCATCCGGATCGCGAGGCGCGCGTACTTCGCGGCCACCTGCGCCGGAGTCAGCGGCCCGTCGACCCGGAACCACGAGGGGAGCGCCGTGCACATGGTCGCGATCGCCCGGCAGGCGATGCGCACCTGCACCCCGGGGAACGACAGCGCCGCCTGCTCGTCGAGGAGATGCTGCACCTCGTCGCGCAGCGCCGTCACCCGGGTCAGGTCGTCGCCCGACATGCCACGCATCTCGCTGGCGCCGATGAACGCGAGGTCGCCGCGCACCGCGTGGAAGAGGGCCAGCGACTCGACCATCAGCGCCAGCGACTCGACCGGGGTCCTGCCGTCGGCGCGGGCGTCGAGCAGCCGCCAGCGGATCTCCGTCATCGTGACGTCCATCAGCGCGACCAGGATGTGCTGCTTGCTCGGGTAGTGGTGGTAGATCCCGGCCACGCTGACCCCGGCCTCGGTCGCGAGCTCGCGCATGCTGGTGGCGTGGAAGCCCTGCCGGACGAACAGCCGCACGGACGCCGCCAGCACCGGGCCGAGGTCGACGTCGTCGAACCGACGCCAGTCCCGGTCCGTCCGCTCGTGCCCGTCCACGACCGGCGCCGGTGCCGCGACGTCGCCGCTCACCAGTACGGCGACGGGGATCCCCACCAGCTCGGCGATCCGCTGCAGCCGGGCCACCGTGACCGGCGCCCGCCCCGTTTCGAGCGCGCTCAGCGTGGCCGGGCTCACCCCGAGCTCCGCCGCCAGCCGCCGCAGCGACAGGCCCTTCGCCACCCGGGCGCGGCGGACGGCCGTCCCCACCTCGTGTTCGGTCACACCGAACATCCTAGACCCGCTGGACAGTTGCTGAACAGACTCCGTACGATCACTCGGTACTGTTCAGCCGGTAGACGAGGTGCACATGTCCGGTAACGTCCGCGACCTGGTCCGCCTGGACCGACTCGGCCCCCGCCTGGCCGAGGTCACCGGCGAGGAGGCGTGGCGGGACAGCCGGGCGGAGCTGATCAGCGGGGGGAAGTCCAACCTCACCTTCACGCTGACCAGCGCCGCCGGCGAGCTGGTCCTGCGCCGCCCGCCCACCGGAGACCTGCTGCCCAGCGCCCACGACATGGGCCGCGAGGCACGCGTCCAGCGGTCCCTCGCCGGCACCGACGTCCCCGCCGCGCCGATCGTGCTCTACGACGACGGCGAGCTGATCGGCATCCAGTGCTACGTGATGGAGAAGGTGCCCGGGCACGTGATCCGCGGCGAGCTCCCGGACGGGTACGCCACCACCGCGGCCGAGCGGACCCGGATGGCGCTCGCCTTCGTCGACACCCTGGCCGCCCTCCACGCCGTGGACCCCGGCGCCGTGGGCCTGGGCGACTACGGGCGCCCGGCGGGGTTCATGGAGCGGCAGGTGCGGCGCTGGACCGGCCAGTGGGAGGCGAGCCGCAGCCACGACGTCGCCGAGATCGACGAGCTCGGCCGGCGGCTGGCCGCGGCCGTGCCCGTCCAGCGGCGCAGCACGATCGTGCACGGCGACTTCCGCACCGACAACGTCGTGTACGACGCCGCCGACCCGGGCCGCATCAACGCCGTCCTGGACTGGGAGCTGTCGACGCTCGGCGACCCGCTCGCCGACGTCGGACTGCTCATGCTCTTCTGGCGCGACGCCGACGAGGGCGACCTGAGCCTGATCCCCGGCGTCAGCCACCTGCCCGGCTTCCCGGACCGGGCGAGCATGCTCGAGCGGTACGCCGCAGCGTCCGGGGCCGACCTCAGCGACCTGGGCTACTACCGGGCGTTCGCGCACTTCAAGTTCGCCATCATCGTGCAGGGCGTCGCGGCGCGGTCCGCGGCCGGTGCGATGGGCGGCCAGGACTTCGGCGACCTCGACGACGAGATCCTCCGGCTGGCGCAGGCCGGTCTCGACCACATCTAAGGAGACACGATGGACTTCGCCCTCTCCCCCAAGGCCCAGGAGGCCTGCGACAGCATGTGGGAGTTCATGCGTGAGCAGGTGTTCCCGGCCGAGCCCGTGTGGGCGGCGTACCTCGCCGAGCACGGCGAGCACGCCACGCCTCCGGTCATCGAGGACCTCAAGGCCGAGGCGAGGCGCCGCGGCCTCTGGAACCTCTTCCTGCCCCAGCTGTCGGGCCTGTCGAACCTGGAGTACGCGCCGGTCGCCGAGATCTCCGGTTGGTCGCCGGTGATCGCACCGGAGGCGATCAACTGCCAGGCACCCGACACGGGGAACATGGAGACGCTGGAGCTGTTCGCGACGCCGGAGCAGCGCGACCGCTGGCTGGAGCCACTCCTCGACGGCCGGATCCGCTCGGCCTTCGCCATGACCGAGCCCGACGTGGCCTCCTCCGACGCCACGAACATCACCACGACGATCGCCCGCGACGGGGACGAGTACGTCATCAACGGCCGCAAGTGGTGGATCACCGGGGTCGCCGACCAGCGGTGCGAGATCTTCATCGTGATGGGCAAGACCGACCCCGACGCCGCGACCCACCGGCAGCAGTCGATGATCCTGGTCCCCCGGGACACCCCGGGCGTCAGCATCGAGCGCCACCTCCCGGTCTTCGGCTACCAGGACCAGCACGGGCACTCCGAGATCGTCTTCCACGACGTGCGGGTCCCGGTCGGCAACCTGCTGGCCGGCGAGGGCGACGGCTTCAAGATCGCCCAGGCCCGCCTGGGTCCCGGGCGCATCCACCACGCCATGCGCGCCATCGGCATGGCCGAGCGGGCCCTGGCGCTGATGGTCGACCGGGCCAAGTCCCGGGTCGCGTTCGCGCGGCACCTCTCCGAGTACGGCAACGTGCAGGACCTGATCGCCGACTCCCGCATCGAGATCGACCAGGCGCGCCTGCTGGTCTACAACGCCGCCTGGCTGATCGACCAGCACGGCGCCAAGGCCGCGAAGTCGGAGATCTCCGAGATCAAGGTCTCGGCACCGGCGGTCGCGGTAGCGGTGATCGATCGCGCCATCGAGGTCTTCGGCGCGATGGGCGTGTCCGACGACACCGTGCTGGCCGGCTTCTACGCCTGGGCCCGGGTGCTGCGCATCGTCGACGGCCCGGACGCCGTCCACCGGCGCACGATCGCCCGCCAGGAGCTCAAGCGCATCCCACCGTACGTCGGCTGACAGAGAGCAGGCACCCATGACCACGAGCCCGGCCACCACGAGCCCGCTCGACCGCTTCCGGCTCGACCACAAGGTGGTCGTCGTCACCGGGGCCAGCTCCGGCCTCGGTCTCGGCTTCGCCCGCGCCACCGCCGCCGTCGGGGCCACGCTCGTCCTGGCCGCCCGGCGGGAGGACCGGCTCTCCGCCGTGGCCGACGAGCTGCGCCGGAGCGGCTCCACGGTGCTCACCCACCGCACGGACGTGTCCCGACCGGAGGAGTGCGACGACCTGGCGGCGGCCGCCGCCGCGGAGTTCGGACGCATCGACGTGCTGGTGAACAACGCCGGGCTGGGTCCCGCCGGCGCCGCGCTGCGCGAGGACCCGGACGTCTTCGGCACCGTCATCGACGTGAACCTCAACGGCACGTACTGGATGGCCCGCGCCTGCGCTCCGCACATGCCCCGGGGGTCGTCGATCGTCAACGTCGCCAGCGTCCTGGCCCTGGTGGCCTCCCGCTTCCCGCAGGCGCACTACGCGGCCAGCAAGGCGGGGGTCCTCGGCCTGACCCGCGACCTGGCCCAGCAGTGGTCGGCCCGGCGCGGGATCCGGGTGAACGCGCTCTGCCCGGGCTACTTCGCCAGCGAGATGACGGCGTCCGAGGGCGCGGAGCTGCTGCGTGGGATGGTGGCCGACCACAGCATCCTCGGCCGCTTCGGCGAACAGGAGGAGTTCGATGCGGCGCTGCTCTTCCTGGCCTCGCCGGCGTCGTCGTACATGACCGGGGGCTCCCTGGTCGTCGACGGCGGACTCAGCGCCATCGTCTGACGCGCCGCCTCAGGAGCGTCCGGTCACCGAGCGTGGCCGCTCGACCCACGCCCGGGCGCCCAGCGCGAGGGCGACCACGGCGAGCACGAGCACGCCGGGCAGCAGCCAGCTCGACGGCGCCGCCTGCTCCAGCAGCACGAAGGTGCCGACCACGAGCACGAACCAGCCGAAGATCGCCCGGAGCCGGTCCTCGGGGATGCGGCCGGTGAGCCGACCGCCGACGACGGTGCCGCAGATCGCCACGGCGGTGACCGGGAGCGCGAGGTCCCAGGGGATCGAGACGGTGGTGAGGTAGCCGGCCAGACCCGCCGCCGACTTCATGGCGATCACGACCAGCGACGTGCCGACCGCGACCGGCATCGGCAGCCCGCCCAGCAGCACGAGGGCCGGGACGACGAGGAACCCTCCCCCGGCACCGACGAGCCCCGTCAGCAGTCCCACGACGATGCCGTCGACCAGCGCCCGGACCACCTTGAGCTCGCCGACGGCCGGTGCCACGCGGGGCCCGCGCAGCATGGCGACGGCGGTGGCGATCATCATCGTCGCGAAGGCCGTCAGCAGGAGCCGTCCCGGCAGGTGGCCGGCGACGAGGCCGCCGACGAACGCGCCGACCATCCCGCCCAGGCCGAAGACCGCGCCCGTACGCCAGCGGATCCGGCCCGCGCGGGCGTGCGTGATCGCGCCCACCGCCGAGGTCGTCCCCACCACGAGCAGCGACGTCGCGATCGCCTCCTTGGCGTCGAGGCCGGCGACGTAGACCAGGATCGGGACGGTCAGGATCGACCCGCCGCCGCCCAGGGCCCCGAGCGCGACGCCGACGACCAGCGAGAGCGCCAGGACGAGGACGAGGGTCATGCCGGCCGGCTGAGCACGGGGAGACCCGCGTCGGCGGCCCGGCCGAAGTGGTCGTCGACCGCGACGACGTCGCGCCCCTCCGCCGCCAGCAACGACGCCGCGATCGACGCCCGGTAGCCGCTCTGGCAGTGGATCCACAGCGGGCGTCGCGGCAGCTCGCCGTGCCGCGCTCGCAGCTCGTGCAACGGCACGTTCACCGCTCCGTCGATGTGCCCGGCGTCGAACTCCTCGGCCCGTCGTACGTCGAGGACGTCCACCTGCTGCCGCGCGAGGGCGGCGGCCAGGCGGGGGAAGTCCGCCTGCTCGAACGAGCCCAGGGGCCGCTCGTCCCACCGCTGGGGGTCGCCGGGGGCCGCGGCCACCGGCCGCTCGATCCCGATGCGCATCAGCTCGACCTGGGCCGCGGCGACGTCGTCGGGTCGCGACCCCAGCAGCGTGAGCGGGGTGCCCCAGTCGAAGAGCCAGCCGAGGTTCGTCGCGAAGGCCCCGTCGAGGCCGACGTTGACGCTGCCGCGGACGTGACCGGTCGCGAAGGCGGTGCGGCCGCGCAGGTCGACGACCCACTCCCCCGCGTCGATGCGGCGCCGGATCTCCGCCGCCGTCGCCTCCCGGGGCGGCGTGAGGTCGCCGCGGCCGGGACCCGCCACGTTGAGCGGCGCGATGTGGGCGTAGTAGCTCGGCCACGGCCCCAGACCTGCGAGCAGCTCCCGCACGTACGTCGCCTCGTCGTCGACCAGCACCGGGTTGGTCCTCCGCTCGTCGCCGATCGTGGAGTCGACCGCGTCGGACTGGGTGGCCGAGCAGAACGACCCGAACCCGTGGGTGGGGTAGAGCCTCGCGTCGTCGGGGAGCAGCCGCCCCAGCCGGTGCGCCGAGCCGTGCTGCAGCCGGGCGAGCCGGTCGGTGTGCTCCTCGCCCAGCAGGTCCGGCCGGCCGGTCGAGCCGTAGAGCAGGGAGCCGCCGGAGAACACCGCTCGGCCCAGGTCGGCGTCCCGGTCCCGCAGCACGTAGGAGAGGTGGTGGAACGTGTGGCCGGGAGTGGCGACCACCGCCACCCGCATCCGGTCGCCGACCTCGAGAAGCTGTCCGTCGCGCAGCGGCTCCCGGTCGAAGGAGACCTCGTCGGCGCCGTTGAGCAGGTACGCCGCACCGGTCTCGCGGGCCAGGGTCAGGCCGCCGGTGACGTAGTCGTTGTGGACGTGCGTCTCGAAGACGTGGGTCAGCGACAGCCGCTCGCGGTCCAGCACCTCGAGCACCCGGTCGATGTCGCGCTGCGGGTCCACCACGAACGCGACCGACCCGTCGTGGACCAGGTAGCTGCGGTCCCCGAGGCTGGAGGTCTCGACGGTGACGACGTGGAGCCCCGCGGTGGTCCGTTGCCGGTCGACACCCGTCGCGCTCATGCCCGGCCTCCCTGGTCGACGCACGCCAGCACGGTCTCCGCGAGCATCGGCAGCGTGGCCGGTCGGGCGCCCACGGCGTCCTCGACGGCACTGGCCAGGGTGGCCGCGCACGGACCGATCGGCGGCTCGCCGATGCCGCGGGCGTGGAACGGGCCCACGCCCTCGCCGGACTCGAGGATCGCCACCTCGATCTCCGGGCAGTCGGCGGCGGTCGGGAT
Organism: Nocardioides sp.; assembly: GCA_021166815.1. Lineage (GTDB taxonomy): Bacteria > Actinomycetota > Actinomycetes > Propionibacteriales > Nocardioidaceae > Nocardioides. The sequence goes on along the minus strand of JAJPEO010000049.1, from coordinate 5,079 downwards.
GGCGTACTGGTAGAACGCGCCGGTCAGGTTGACGCCCTCGTCGTACACGATCCGCTCCGTCAGCGCGTAGCCGATGCCCTGGACGACCGCGCCCTGGATCTGGCCGCGGACGCTCAGCGGGTTGATGGCTCGACCCACGTCGTGGGCGGCCACGTAGCGCAGCGGCCGCACCTGCCCGGTGCGGGTGTCGACCTCGACGTACGCCGCGTGCGCGCCGAAGGTGAAGTCCGGCACGATCCGCTCGGAGTCGACCAGCTCGGTCACCGGCTCGCCCGTCGGCGCGAAGTAGGTCCGCATCGCGTTGATCGCGACCCCGGACGCCAGGCACATGGCCACCACCTCGGCCAGCGGCACCACGCCGCCCGGGGTGAGCACGCCGCCCTCGGTGAGCGTCAGCTCCGACACGGGCTGCCCGGTGACCTGCGCCACGCCCTCGAGCAGCTGGCCGCGCAGCTCCTCGGCCGCGGACAGCACGGCGTTGCCGGACATGTACAGCTGGCGGGTGGCCGTGGTGCGCCCCGCCAGCGGCGTGCGTGCGCTGTCGCCGAAGTGCACCGTGACGCTGTCCATCGGCACGTGCAGCACCTCGGCGGCGATCTGCGCGAGCGACGAGACCTGGCCACCGCCCACGTCCGGGACGCCGCAGCGCACGACGACGCCGCCGTCGCGCTCGCAGCCCACCCACGCCGACGCGGAGTCGTTCATCCAGGCGACCCGGCCGTAGGGCTGCACGTTGCACGCCAGCCCGAGCCCGACCCGGTGCTCCGGGGACGACGGCTCCGGTCGCGGACCGATCGCCTCCAGCACCGCGTCGATGCACTGCGGCAGCCACACCGCGGTCTCGATCCGCTGGCCCGCCGGGATCCGGTCACCGACGACGAAGGCGTTGGCCTTGCGCACCTCGACCCGGTCCCGGCCCGCGGCGTCGGCGACCCTGTCGATCTGCGCCTCGTAGGCGAGCACGGGCTGCATCCCGCCGAAGCCGCGGAACGCCGAGCCCGGCGTGTTGTTCGTGTACGCCGCGCGCGAGTGCACCCGCACGTTGTCGCAGCGGTAGGGCCCGGCGGCGTTCAGCGTGATGTAGAGCAGCACGAAGCCGCTCAGCAGCGGGTAGGCGCCCGCATCGGAGACGATCTCGATGTCATGGGCCAGCAGCGTGCCGTCCGCGGCCGCAGCCGTGCGGTAGCGCATCCGGACCGGGTGCCGCTTGGCCCGCGCGGTCAGCGACTCCTGGCGGCTCCACACCATCTTGACCGGCCGCCCGGTCCGTTGCACCGCCAGCGCGATGTAGGGCTCGACGGTCATGTCCTCCTTGCCGCCGAAGCCGCCGCCGAGGTAGGGCGCCTGCACCCGGACCTTGGAGTCCGGCAGCCCCACGATGTGGGCGATCCGGCGGTAGTGCTCGATCTCCTGGGTGGAGGCCTTGATGTTGATGACGCCTTCGTCGTCCAGCCAGCCGATGCCGGTCTCCAGCTCCAGGTAGGCATGGTCGACGACCTGCGCCTCGTAGCTGCCCTCGACCACGATCGGGGCCTCGGCGAACGCCCGGTCGACGTCTCCCCGGTCGATGCGCCACTGGCTGAGCAGGTTGCCGCCTTCGTGCACCTCCGGCGACCCCGGCTCCAGCGCCCGCTCCGGGTCGGAGACGACCGGGAGCACGTCGTACTCCACCTCGACGAGCGCCTCCGCCGCGGCGAGCGCGCGCGGGCTCTCCGCCACGATCAGGGCGACCGGCTCGCCGTGGTAGCGCACCCGCTCGACGGCGAGCACCCACGACGGCGGCAGCGGCCGGCCCTTGATGCCCGCGGTGTTGGTCGGGATCTCGTTGTTCGGCACGTCCTCGCCGAAGAGCACCGCGACCACACCCGGCACCTGGAGGGCCGCGGACGCGTCCCGCGCGACGATCCGCGCCGACGGCACGGGCGAGCGCACCAGCCGGGCGTGGAGCTGCCCGGCGATGTCGACGTCGCCGGCGTACCGGGTCCGGCCGCGCAGCTTCTCGTGGGAGTCGCGGCGCGGCACCGCCTGGTTGACGACACGGGTCGTCGAGGCCGTCCGGCTCGAGAGCGTCTCGGTCATCGCGTCGCCCCCTCCGCGGCCGCGTCGACCACTGCATCGACGATCGCCTGGTAGCCCGTGCAGCGGCAGAGGTTGCCGTGCAGGTGCTCGCGCACGACGGCGGGCGTGACCTCGACACCGGACCGCAGCAGCTCGACGGCGGACATCAGCATCCCCTGGGTGCAGAAGCCGCACTGCGCGGCACCGTTCTCCCATATCTTCGCCTGCAGCGGACTGAGCTCCTCGCCGTCGGCGAGGGAGGCGCTGGTCTCCACCGTGGCCCCGTCGACCTGGACCGCGAGCGTCGTGCAGCCCGTTGCCGCACGGCCGTCGACGAGGACCGTGCAGGTGCCACAGGTGCCTTCGTTGCAGCCCTCCTTCACCTCGTACGCGTGCGCCTGCTCGCGCAGCCAGCGCACCAACGTGGTGTCGGCCGGCGCCTGGCCGGTCACCTTCGCGCCGTTGAGCGTGATCGTCGTCTCCGCGGTGCCCATGCCGCCAGTCATCACTGGTCCCTCCTCGCATCGGCGCAGGCCTCCCGGACCGCGCGCACCGCCATCGCCTCGATCAGCCGGGCCCGCTCCGACGCCCCGCAGTACGGGTCGTCGGCCACGTCGAGCTCCCCGGCGAGCCCGGTGATCGACCGGACGCCCTCCTCCACGGTCAGACCGGTCAGCCGCTGCTCGACGGCGTCCAGCCGCAGCGGCCGGTCGGCCGCGCCGGTCACCCCGATCGCCACGCTACTGATCCGTCCGCCGTCCAGGGCGACACCCGCGGCGGCGGACGCCAGCGCGAAGTCCCCGGACCTGCGGGAGTACTCCTGGAACCCCCAACCGTGCCCGGGACGGAGCGGCACCCGGACGGCCGTGACCAGCTCGCCGGGCGCGAGATCGGTCTGGTAATAGCCCAGGGAGAAGGCGCGCGCCGGGCGCCACTCGGCGCCGGCTCGGCTCTCGACCTGGTAGTCGGCGTCGAGCACATGGCAGCTCACCGGCAGCTCGGCGGCGGCGTCGCCGTGCGCGACCGAGCCCCCGATGGTGCCCCGGTTGCGGATCCGCTGGCTGCCGATGTGAGCGGCCGCGCGGGCCAGCAACGGCGCGTGCTCGGCGATCACGGGGTCGCTGGTCAGCTCCGCGTGCGTGACCGCGGCGCCGATGACCAGGTGGTCACCCTCCACGCCGACGCTGCGCAGCCCCGGGATCGCGGAGACGTCGACGAGGAACGCCGGGGCCGCGAGCCCCAGGTTCATCATCGGCACCAGGCTCTGGCCACCGGAGATCGGTCGGGCGTCCTCGCCGCCCTCGGCGAGCAGGACGATCGCCTCGGGGACGCTGCGGGCCCGCTCGTAGGCCATCGTGGTCAGCACGTCGGACATCAGCGTCCCCCACTCCGTCGGCCGGCGCGGCCCAGCAGGATGCCGACGACCACCGCCACCGCGACGGCCGCGACGCCGGCGAGCACCTTCGTCGGCACCGGCGAGGCGTCCAGCAGGTTGATCGGCTCGACGGGTTCGACCGGCCGGGCGGGCGGCGTCGTGTCGCCGGGGCGGACGGCGTCCGCGGGCCGGGTCGCCGGCTCCTCCAGCCTGGCCGCGAGGCAGTCGGCGAACTGGCCCATCAGCTTCGCGCTCAGCTCCTTGATCGGTCCCTGGCCGAGCTGGGCCACCCGGCCGGTGAGCCCGAGATCCGTGGCCAGGCTCACCTGCGTGCCGCCGGGGGCCTCGGCCAGTGAGGCCTTGATCGTCGCCTTCACCGTCCCGCCGCCGCGGCCATCACGGCCGCCGGCCTCGATCGTGGCGATCATGCTCTCGTCGTCCTTGACCACGAACGCCGCCTCCCCGGCGTAGCTCATGTTCATCGGGCCGATGCGGAGCGCGACCCGCCCGGTGAGCGTGTCTCCCGCCACCGACTCCACCGTCGCACCGGGCAGGCACGGGGCCACCCGGCCGAGGTCGGTGAGGAACTCCCAGGCCCGCTCCGGGGTCGCGGGGACGGTGAACTGGTTGTCGATGCGCACGCTGGCTCCTGTCCTACTGCTGATCGGGTTCGCGGACCGCGGCGACCGCCTGGACCTCCAGGCGCCACGCGGGGTTGAGGAAGCCCGAGACCTCGACGACGGTGCTGGTGGGCCGATGGTCGCCGAAGAAGCGGCCGCGGACCGCCGAGACCGCGGCAGCGTCGCCGATGTCTCGCAGGAACGTCGTGATCGACACGACGTCCGCCATCGTCAGTCCCTGGTCGACCAGGCAGGCCTGGAGGTTGGCGAAGACCTGCTCGGCCTGGGCGGCCACGTCGTCGGCGGGCAGGTGGTTGCCGTGCTCGTCGACTGGCACCTGGCCGGAGACGAAGCAGAGACCGGCGGCGGTGACCGTCTGGGCGTAGGCCCCGAGCGGGGCGGGTCCCCTGGCCGGGCTCATGCGTGCCTCTCGATCGGGTTCTCGTCTTGCCGGGACCACTCCGACCACGAGCCGTCGTAGAGGGTGAGGTTCTGGTACCCGGCGTCGCGGAGCGACACCAGCACCGCCGCCGCCGAGACGCCGCCCCCGCAGTAGAGGACGGTGGGCCCCTCCTGGGCGATACCGGCCGCCGCGGCCAGGGCGGCGACCTCCTCCCCCCGCTTGAAGCGGCCGTCGTCCCCGACCAGGGTCGGCGACGGGAGCCGGGTCGCACCGGGGATCCGTCCCGCCGAGGCGTCGAACGTCGCGTCCATCCGGCAGTCGACCAGGCGGACGTCGTCGCGGTCGAGCAGGGCGCGGACCTCCGCCATCTCCCGGCGGAGCTGGCGCGACCCATCGACGACGAAGCTCCGTGGCTGCGGGAGCTCGTCGGCCTCGCCGACCGACACCGGGAGGCCGGCCTCCTCCCAGGCGGGGAAGCCGCCGTCGAGCACCGCGACCCGCTCGTGCCCGTAGTGCAGCAGCGCCCACGCCAGCCGGGACGCGGTGAAGAGCGAGTTGTCGTCGTAGGCGACGACCAGCGTGTCGTTGTCGACGCCGAGTCGCGACATCGCCGCCGCGAACTC
>JAJPEO010000395.1 GCA_021166815.1 Nocardioides sp. | reverse complement strand
GTGACGCCGGCCGCGCGCATCTGGCGGAGCCGCTCGGTGATCAGTTCGGCCTTGATGGGCTCGGCGTAGATCTCCTGCATCCGTCGCGTCGCGTCGGTGCCGCGCAGCGTCGAGACCTCCTCGAGCAGGTCGGACGGGTCGTCGTAACGCGTCCACAGGCCCTCGAGGTTGAGCACCCCGAGCCCGCCCATCTGGCCCAGCGCGATCGCGGTCGCGGGCGACATGACGGAGTCCATCGGCGCGGCGAGCACCGGGATGTCGAAGCGGTAGGCGTCGATCTGCCAGGCGGTGCTGACCTCCTCGGGGTCGCGGGTGCGCCGCGAGGGCACGATCGCGATGTCGTCGAAGGAGTAGGCACGGCGACCGCGCTTGGCGCGGCCGATCTCGATCTCGGTCACGGGGTCAGGCTATCGGCTCAGCGCTCGAACCAGGCCTCGGCGATCTCGTCGCCCCACATCTCGCGGACCGAGTCGGTGTAGCCGCTCCCGTCCTCGGCGTAGGTGACCTCGTCGCCCTCGACACGCACGGGCGTGACGAAGCCGGCCGGTTCCGGCTCGCCCTCGTAGGTGCCGTCACAGGTGGCGACGCCCAGGAGCGCGGCGCCGTCGCGTCCCCACAGCTCGCCCTCGCAGGTCCACGTCGCCCGGTCTCCCGCCTCGGTGCTGAGGCGGGTGGTGTCGGCCTCGACTGCCTCGGCCAGGGTCGCAGCGTCCCGGACCACCGCAGGGTCGGCGGGGTCGGGGGGCTCGTACGACGACGAGCACCCTGCGGCCAGCAGGGCCACCGCGAGGACGACGCCGGAGCGGGTTCGCTTCACGGCGGTCGCTCAGGCGCCGCTGTAGTTGGGCGCCTCGACCGTCATCTGCACCCCGTGCGGGTGGCTCTCCTTGAGGGAGGCCGAGGTGATGCGGACGAACTGGCCCTTCTCCTGCAGCTCGGGGATCGTGCGGGCGCCGACGTAGAACATCGACTGGTTGAGACCGCCCACGAGCTGATGGGTGACGGCGGCGAGCGGGCCACGGTAGGCCACCTGGCCCTCGATGCCCTCGGGGACGATCTTGTCGTCGCTGGCGACCTCGGCCTGGAAGTAGCGGTCCTTGGAGTAGGACTTCTTGCCGCGGCTGCTCATCGCGCCGAGCGAGCCCATGCCGCGGTAGGACTTGAACTGCTTGCCGTTGACGAAGACCACGTCGCCGGGCGACTCCTCGCAGCCGGCCAGCATCGAGCCGACCATGACGGCATCAGCGCCGGCCACGATGGCCTTGGCGATCTCGCCGGAGTGGCGCATGCCGCCGTCGGCGATGACCGGGACCCCGGCCGGCTTCGCCGCGAGGGAGGCCTCGTAGACGGCCGTCACCTGCGGCACCCCGACACCGGTGACGATGCGGGTCGTGCAGATGGAGCCCGGACCCACGCCGACCTTGACGGCGTCGGCGCCGGCGTCGACGAAGGCCTGGGCGCCGGCCCTGGTCGCGACGTTGCCGCCGATGACCTGGACGTGGCGCGTCGCGGGGTCGGTCTTGAGCCGCTTGACCATGTCGATGAGCAGGTGGACGTGGCCGTGGGCGGTGTCGGCGACCAGGACGTCCACACCGGCCTCGATGAGGCGGGTGGCCCGCTCCCACGCGTCGCCGAAGTAGCCGATCGCGGCTCCGACCATGAGGCGGCCGTCGGCGTCGTAGGAGGCGTCGGGGAACTGCTCGCCCTTGACGAAGTCCTTGACGGTGATCAGGCCGGTCAGGTGGCCGGCGTCGTCCACGAGGGGCAGCCGCTCGCGCTTGTGGGCGCGCAGCAGGGCCGTGGCGTCCTCGCGCGAGATGCTGGAGTGACCCGTGACCAGCGGCATCGGCGTCATCATCTCGGAGACCTTGGTGGTGGCCCACTCGGCGACCGGGGTGAAGCGCAGGTCGCGGTTGGTGATGATGCCGATCAGCCGGTTGTCGACGTCGACGACGGGGAGGCCGGACACGCGGTACTGGCCGCAGAGGTTGTCGAGGTCCTCCAGCGTCGCGTCGGGCCCGATCGTGACCGGGTTGGAGATGATGCCCGTCTGCGTGCGCTTGACGAGGTCGACCTGGTAGGCCTGGTCGTCGATCGAGAGGTTGCGGTGGAGCACGCCGAGGCCGCCCTGGCGGGCCATGGCGATGGCCATGCGCGACTCGGTGACGGTGTCCATCGCCGCGCTGACCAGCGGCACCTTGATGGAGATCTCACGCGTCAGGCGCGTGGTCGTGTCGATGTCGGTCGGAGCAAGGTCCGACTCACCCGGGAGCAGCAGGACGTCGTCGTAGGTGAGGCCAAGGGCCGCGAACTTCTCCGGGATCTCCACCTTGGACAGTCTAGTCGCCCCCACCAGTCACGCTCACGGCCGCGTGGGTGTGAGATCACCGGGCGCGGGCCTGCGAGAGTGGGCGCATGCAGGGGGCACGCGACCGGGTGGTGTGGCTGGCCGCGCTCGCGGCCGTCGTGCTGCGCGCGCCCTCGCTGCTGTGGCCCCTGCGACCCGACGAGGCCGGCTTCATCATGGTGGCCAGGTCCTGGGAGGCGCAGCCGGACTCCCTGTACGGCCGCTACTGGGTGGACCGTCCCCCGCAGGTGATCTCCCTGATGGGTCTCACCGACCAGGTCGGCGGCCCGTACCTCCACCGCGCGGTCGGGGCGCTGCTGTGCGCCCTGCTCGTCATCACCGCCGCGGCGGCCGCCCGCGAGCTGGCGCGCTGGCACGGGCTCGCCGAGGACTCCGAGATCCGTCGTGTCTCGCGCTGGACCGCGGTGGTCACGGCCGCGCTCGTGGGCAACGCCGAGATCGACGCGGTCGCCGTGAAGGGCGAGCTGCTCGGCATCCCGTTGGTGATGTGGGCGTGCTGGCTCGTCCTCAGGGCCGTACGCCGGCGCAGCTGGCTGTCCGCCTTCGTCGCAGGGATGCTGGGCGCACTGGCCCTGGGGATGAAGCAGAACCTCGTCGGCGGCCTGGTCTTCGGGGCCGTCCTCCTCGTCGGCGCCGCCGTCACGGGCCGGATCGGGTGGCGGCTGTTCGCCGTGCTCGCGGCGGCCGCGACCGCGGGGGGCGCCGTACCCGTCGTCGCCACGGTCGCGGGGGCGCTCGCGTCCGGCGTGCGGCTGCACACGCTCTGGTACACCGTGGTCGCGTTCCGCGCCGACGCGAGCGCGGTCATCGCTGCCCAGGACTCCTCCGGCGCCACCTCGCGGGTGGGGGTGCTGGTCGCGGTCTTCGTCGGCACGGGCATGGCCGCGCTGCTGGTGTGGTTCGCCGTCCGGCTCCCGTGGCTGCTGCGGCACCTGCCCGTGCCCACCCTGGCGATCACGGCCATGCTGGCCTTCGACACGCTGGGGGTGGCCCTGAGCGGCAGCTACTGGACCCCGTACCTGTTCGTGCCGATCCCGACCCTGGTGATGGCCATGGCCTGCGTCCTGGTGCGCGACCAGGAGGTGATGCACCTGCGTACGGTGACGCGGGCGACGCGGGTGCTCATCTCCCTGGCCGTCGTCTCCACCGTCCTGTCGCTGGCCGGCTGGCTCGGCACGTGGGCGGAAGGAAGGGTCCCCGTCGAGCGGCGTACCGGCGAGGCGATCGCCGCCGCCTCGCCTCCAGGCAGCAGCCTGCTCGTCTACGGGGGCCGCGCGGACATCCAGTTCTACAGCGGGCAGGGCTCGCCGTACCCCCACCTGTGGTCGTTGCCGATGCGCACCCTCGACCCGGAGCTGGACGACCTGCAGGCAGTCCTGACCGGCGCCGACCCGCCGACGTGGTTCGTGGAGGCGGCTCGGCTCGACGCGTGGAGCGAGCTCGGCACCCGGCCCGTGGAGCGCTCGCTGCTGCGCAAGTACGAGTTCGTCGTCACCGCCTGCGACCGATACCGGATCTTCCGCCTCAACAGCGTCGACCCCGTACGCGTCGACGTCGACTGCGACTCCCCGGCCCGCGGTTGGTTCGCGAGCCGCTGAGTATCCGCGGGTGCAGACAGCACGACCGGGCACGAACCC
>JAJPEO010000382.1 GCA_021166815.1 Nocardioides sp. | reverse complement strand
CTGCCCCATGCCGTGGTCACCCTGCCCGTACCACCCCTCCCGGCGGCCGCGCCGGCGGACGGCCCCCTCCACGCGGTCGTCTCGGGCTACATCCAGCCCTGGTCCCAGCCCGGGGCCTGGGTGGACGCGGTGCTGCCCCTGCTCGACGACGGCAGCCTCGTCCTCCACCTCCTCGTCACCCGTCACTGGGGGAGCAAGGCCGAGCTCACCATGCCGCCTGCGCTCGAGCGGCTGGCGGCCAACCCCAACGTGGTCCGGCACGGTCAGCTCGCCTTCGGCGACTTCCGCAGGCTCCTGGCCAGGTGCCACCTCAGCATCGACGTCTTCGAGCGCAACCCCGAGCGGGAGCTGGCGATGGTGACGCGATCGGTCGTGGCGCTGTCGTGCGGGCTCCCGGTCATGCACGTGGGGTTCACCGAGGTCAGCGACATCATCGCCGACAACGGTGCGGGCTGGATCGTCGAGCACGACGACGGTGAGGCGATGGCCGCGGTGCTGCGCGAGGTCGTGGCCGACCCGGCACGACTGGCGCGGGCTCGCGAAGGTGCCGTACGCGTGGCCCGAGAGGTGTTCGAGCCGGCGGCCGCGACCGCGCCGCTGCACGACCTGCTGGAGACGATCTGCCGATGAGCCGCCCGGGCACCCTGCACGTGCTGACCCCGACGTTCCGGCCGGCCGGCGGCGTCGTCAAGATCATGGACTACGTCACGCACGCCCGGTCGGCGGGCTACGAGGTGGCGATCCGGGCCCCGCAGCGCCCCGGCGCTGACGAGGCGCTCTTCGCGATCGAGCGGTTCCGGGGCCTGCGCGAGGACCCGGGGGTCTCCTTCCACACACGCAAGCACATCGACTTCGGCGACGACGACCTGGCCTTCGTGTCGCTGCCGGGCAACTTCGAGCTCCCCTACGGCTCGCTGCCCTCGGGGATGTCGCCCGAGCGGATCATCCACATCATCCAAGGCGTCCGCCACGTCAACCCGCGATGGCTGGGCGGCTACCCGGTGCGCCTGCTGACCCGGCCGGCGGCGCGCATCTCGATCAACGACATCGTGGCCGACCTGATCCGGCCCTACCTCGACCCGCGCGGCCTGCACCGCGTCATCAACCTGGGCCACGCACTCGACTACTTCGCCCACGAGCGCAGCGGCGGGCTGTCCTCCCCGGTCCGCGTCGCCTACACGACGTGGAAGTCCGACATCGGCGACCGCGTCGCGGCGACGCTGCCGGAGGGCTTCGAGTTCCGCGCCATCCGCGAGACGGTCGACTGGGCCGCCCTGCGCGAGCTCTACCAGTGGGCCGACGTCTTCGTCTCCTCGCCGGGTCCGGAGGAGGGCCTCTACCTCCCCGGGCTCGAGGCCATGGCGGCCGGAGCGCTCGTCGTGACGCCGGACGTGGGCGGCAACATGGCCTACTGCCGCCCCGAGGACAACTGCCTGCTGGTCGGCTTCGAGGACGTCGACGGCTACCGCGACGCCCTCCTGCGCCTGGCCGGCGCCGACGTGGCGGAGGTCGAGAGGTTCCGTACGGCCGGCTACGCGACCACCGCCGACTTCGACCTCGACGCCGAGCGTCGTGGGTTCCACGACTTCCTCGACGAGGTGTGGCGGCGCGTCGACGTGTTCGAGGGCCGGGCCCCCGCCACTGCGTGAGGTCGGGTTCACACTCCCGTAACACGCGGGCCCGAGGGTTTTCGCGACCGCAACATCGCAGCCCGTCCCGGGACACACGGGCTGGCGACTGTGGGCTCGTCCGCAGCCCGGACCCGGGGACATCGTCGTCCACGCACCGTCCGGGCGGCCGTCCCGTGTTCAAGGAGGCCCCATGGAATACGGGCTCCAGGCGTGGCTGCTCATGTCGGCATCACTCGTCCTGCTGATGACGACCCCGGCGCTCGCCCTCTTCTACGGCGGCATGAGCCGCTCCAAGTCAGTGCTCAACATGCTCATGATGTCGTTCTCGGCGGTGGGCGTGATCGGCATCGTCTACGTGCTGTGGGGCTGGTCGATGTCCTACGGCAGCACCGACGTCGCGATGCTGTTCGCGAACCCGTTCGAGATGTTCGGCCTCGACGGCGTCGAGGGCGGCACCTACCTCGCGGTCGGCTTCCAGCTGACCTTCGCGGTGATCACGGCCGCGCTGATCAGCGGCGCCGTCGCCGACCGCCTCAAGTTCTCCGCGTGGCTGGTGTTCCTGCCGCTGTGGGTGACGCTCTCGTACTTCCCGCTGGCCCACATGGTGTGGGGCGGCGGCTTCCTGAGCGGTGAGCCCGGTGCGCTCGCCGACCTCATCACCGACGAGGTCGCCCCGATCGACTACGCCGGCGGGACCGTGGTCCACATCAACGCCGGTGTTGCGGGCCTGGTGCTCGCCGTCCTCCTCGGTCGGCGGCTGGGCTTCGGCAAGGAGCCGATGAAGCCGCACAACCTCACCCTCACCATGATCGGCGCGGGCCTGCTGTGGTTCGGCTGGTTCGGGTTCAACGTGGGCTCGTGGGTGCCGGGGGACCTCACCGGCGACGAGGCGGGCGCGTACTGGATCGCCGAGAGCAGCCTCGTGTGGCTCAACACCACGGTCGCGGCGTGCGCGGCCATGCTCGGCTGGCTCGTCGTCGAGAAGGTCCGCGACCGCCACGCCACCTCCCTGGGCGCGGCCTCGGGCATCGTGGCCGGCCTGGTGGCCATCACCCCGGCTGCCGGGGCCCTCTCCCCGGTCGGCGCGATCGTCCTGGGCCTGGTGGC
>JAJPEO010000371.1 GCA_021166815.1 Nocardioides sp. | reverse complement strand
CGGCCATCAGGGCCGCCTGCCACTCGGCGAGGCGCGCGAAGCTGCGGCCCCAGGTGCGCACGAGGGCGGCCCGGGAGTCGTCGGACAGCACGCCCATGAGCATCAGGTCGTTGGCCATGCGCAGCGCCTCGACGTCGGCCGGGGTGAAGGCGACGTCGTCGTCGGCGTGGTGGGGGAAGCCGAGGTGGCGCCACAGCTCGATCGCCACGTCGAGGGGCACGCCGGCCCGCTCGGCGACGTCGATCCGGGTGAGGGTGGGGTTCTCCCCGAGAAGGAACCGCTCGATCTCCCTCCGGGTGTCAGCGAGCGGGATGGTCATGGGGTCAGTGTCCCCCGACACGGGCGCTGGCCGCAGCCACCACGGCCTCGCCGAACGCCGGAACCTCGGTGAGCAGGTCCGCCAGGCGCGCGCTGGTGAAGTGCACGACGCGCAGCGGGGTCAGCGCCACGACCGTGGCGCTGCGCAGCCGGTGGTTGACGATCGCGGCCTCGCCCACGAGGGAGCCGGCGCCGAGCCGGGCGATCTCCTGGCCGGCCTGGCGCACGGACACCTCGCCCTCGGTGATCAGGTAGGCCTTGTCGGCAGGGGTGCCCTCGGCGATGGGCGACCACCCTGCGGGCAGGGTCAGCGGCGTCCCGGCGGCCAGGACGGTCCGGGCGTCGGCGGGCGTGAGCTGGTCGAGGATCGAGGTCATGCCCGTTCAACGAGCAGCCGACCCCGGGGTGACGCCTCAGGCCGGCAGCGGCTCGCGGGTGATCGGGCAGGTCATGCAGCGGGGGCCGCCGCGACCGGACCCCAGCTCGGAGCCAGCGATCCGGACGACCTCGATGCCGGCCTCCTCGAGCCGGTCGTTGGTGAGGTCGTTGCGCTCGTACGCGACCGCCACCCGCGGCGCGAGCGCCAAGGTGTTGTTGCCGTCGTCCCACTGCTCGCGCTCGGCGCTGACGGGGTCCAGGCCGGTGTCGATCTGGTGCAGGGTGTCGATCTGCATCGCCTTGGCCGCCGCGACCAGGAAGTGCTCGGGCTCGCCCACCGACAGCTCGAGGTCGTCGTCGCTGGTGCCCGGGTCGGCGAGGGTGACCGTGAAGGCCTGCAGCGTGTCGGCGATGTTCGGGTACATCACGACCTTGTCGACGTCGACCATCGTGCAGATCGTGTCGAGGTGCATCGTCGCGCGCTCCTGCGCGATCGGCACCGCGAGGACCGTGTGGGCGAGGTCGGCGTGGAACACCTGGCGGGCCAGCCTCTCGACGCCGGCAGGGGTCGTACGCTCCCCGACGCCGACCGCGATCACGCCCGGGGCGAGGAGGAGGACGTCGCCGCCCTCGACGTGCTCGTTGTGCCAGCCGTGGATCTTGCGGGTCCCGGCGAAGCGGGGGTGCTCGGTGTAGATGAGCTCGGTCAGCTGGGTCTCGCGCTTGCGCGCGGGCATCGCGAGGCTGGTGACGGCCACCCGGTCCCGGATCCACACGCTGGAGTCACGGGTGAAGAGCAGGTTGGGCAGCGGGTCGACGAGGAAGTCGTGGGGGTCGAGCAGGCTGGTGACCAGCCCGAGGCCGCCGCGCACCTCGTCGTTCCGGATGCCGCTGGTGAGCACCTCGGTGAGGTCCGCGGGGCTGAGCTCGCGCAGCGCGGTGGCGAGGTAGCGGCGCAGGGTGTCGCCCAGGTGCAGCCCCGACAGCGCGCTGGAGATCGCGTGGTTGCGCGCGATCTCGGTCTCGAGGGTCTCGGTGAGCAGGTCGGTCAGGTGAAGCACCTCGACGCCGCGTCCGCGCATCGTCTCGACGAACGCGTCGTGCTCGTCCTGGGCCCGGGCCACCCACGGGATGCCGTCGAAGAGCAGCCGGTCGTTGTTGCGGGGCGTGAGCCGCTTGAGCTCGTTGCCGGGCCGGTGGACCATCACGGTGGTGAGGCGACCGACCTCGCTGTCGGCGCCGTGGTGTGCGGCGGCGGATGGGGTCTCGGGCATGTGGCGACTCTAGTGGGCGCTGTGACCGTGGCCACAAGTGCACAGTCAGCCCAGGAGCTCCCAGAGCGTCAGGCCCGCCATGCCCAGGCACACGGTCGCGCCGACGTAGTGCAGCACCGACAGCTTCACGTGCTTCAGCAGCACGCGTCCGACGATGACAGCGAGTCCGGAGACGGCGAGCAGCGCGCCCCAGGCGCCGAGGAACACGCTGAGCGGCTCGTCGTACTTCGCGACCAGCGACAGGGTGAGCAGCTGCGAGAGGTCGCCCCACTCGGCGGCGAAGAGCACGATGAAGGAGGTGGCGACGACCTTGAGGCCGTGGGCGGAGGAGTCGGCCTTGGCGGCGTACTCCTCCTCCTGCTCGGGCTCGTCCTCGTCCGCCGAGCGGGCCTCGCGCAGCAGGATCACCGCGCCGATGAGGAACATCGTCGCCGCGGCCCCCTGGACGAGGCCGGACGGCAGGAACGAGGCCGCCTTGCCGAGGCCGACCGCGATGCCGGTCTGGACCATGAAGGCGAGCCCCACGCCGATCCAGACGAACAGCGGCCGCATCTTCGTCGACATGACGAGGGTGGCGATGAAGGTCTTGTCGGGGAGCTCCACCACGAAGATGGCGCCGAAGGTCAGGGCGATGACGAGGAGGTCGAGCACCGGCACAGTGTGCCACCGGAGTCGGCTCAGTCCTCCAGCGCAGGCAGGGTGAACTCCACGACGGTCCCCGGACCGTCCGTTCGCTGGCGGGCCCAGATGCGACCGCCATGCCGCTCGATGATCCGCCGGCAGATGGGCAGCCCCAGCCCGGTGCCGGACACGCCCGTGCCGGGCACCCGTCGGAAGTTCTCGAATACCGCCTCGAGCTGGTCGGCCGGGATGCCGAGCCCCCGGTCGCTGACGCGGACGACGACCTCGCCGAACTCGTTGAGCTCCCCGCTCACGGTGATCTCGGGGTCTCGCCCGGGATCGGCGTACCTCACGGCGTTGACCAGGAGGTTGCTCATCACGCGCAGGAGCAGCACAGCGTCGCCCATCGCCTTCGGGATCGGCAGGACGCG
>JAJPEO010000299.1 GCA_021166815.1 Nocardioides sp. | reverse complement strand
GCCCGCTCCACCTTCACCGCGACGCTCGCGCCCGGCACCGTGCTGCGCGACACCGTCCGCATCGTCAACACCGGCAACCGCTCGGTGGTGGTCGACCTGTACGCCGCCGACGCCTACCTCGTCGGTGAGCGCGGCGCCTTCGCCATCCGCAACCGCAACGAGCGCAAGACCGGCGTCTCGCGCTGGGTCCGCTTCGGCGCCAAGACCCGCTTCCGGGTCAACGCGCGCAAGGCCATCGAGGTGCCCTTCGAGATCCGCGTCCCCAAGAACGCACAGCCCGGCGACCACGTCGGCGCCGTGATGACCGCCGGGGTCCGCACCGAGCGCACGCGCGGCTCGGTCAACATCAAGGTCCGCCGCCGCATCGGTGCCCGCATCTACCTGCGCGTCCCCGGCAAGCTGACCCCCCAGGTGGCGGTCTCCAGCCTCGCCGCCGAGGGCAAGCCCGCCCTGTTCCCCTACATCAAGGGCAAGGGCAAGACCACCGTCTCCTACGAGATCACCAACACCGGCAACGTCATCATGGAGCCGACCGCAGAGCTCCAGCTGCGCGGCCCCTTCGGCAACGTCGTCGACACCATCCCGGTCGACGTGCCGGAGCTGCTCCCCGGCACCTCGGTGGTGCAGACGACCAGCTTCGACACGCTGCCGCCGTACGGGCTCCTCGAGGCCCAGCTGGTCGTGAAGAGCGACGACGTGGCCGATGCCAGGTCCGCGCAGGTGTGGTCGGTCCCGTGGGCCCCCGCGCTCGTCCTGCTCGTCGCCGGCCTCGTGTGGTGGACGCGCCGTCGGCTGCGTCGCCGCGGAGCGCCCGATGCCGACGCCGAGCCGATGCCTGCCTGAGCAGGCCCCAGACGTCGACGATGCCGAGGGAGCCCGACCGTCACCACAGGGGTGCGCGGCCGAGCCCTCGCCGGCCACGGCTCTCCTCGTCGACGACGAAGGCCCCGCCCTCCTGGGAGGAGCGGGGCCTTCGGCCGTTGCAGGGGAGATCAGGCTCGCGTACTACCAGACCCGGCGGCTGGAGCCGCCGATCGGAACGAAGTTCAGGATCAGTCCGACGACCAGCAGGATGGCGCCGATGTAGGTCAGGACGGGGATGCTCGCGACCAGTCCGATGATGAGGAGGATCAATCCGAGGACAACCATGGTGGGGGACTCCTTTGTTGTTCCGTTCATGCCTCGTGGTTGAGGCTTGAATCTCAACGGTTCCCCCGCAGCCACGGTTCAAAACATCAAGCAGCGTCCTCTGGCCGAAATTCCACCCGAACGGGTGGTAAATCAGCGTGGATCACGCTCCGGATCGTGTCCCCGACGCCGGATCCTCAGCCCTCGAGCGCGGTGATGGCCTCGTGGATCTGCAGGGTGCGCTGCGCCGACTCGACGTGGAGGTTCTCCACCATCTTGTGCTTGTAGGTCGCCACGCCGGACCCGGCCGACTCGAACGCCTCGATGAGCCCGCGGGCGTCCTCGACGGCCTCGGCGCTGGGGGCGAAGGCGGTGTTGGCGCCCTCGACCTGGCCGGGGTGGATCAGGGTCTTGCCGTCGAAGCCCATCTGGCGGCCCTGCTCGCACTCGGCGAGGAAGCCCTCGGTGTCCTTGACGTCGTTGTAGACGCCGTCGATCACCGCGATGCCGGCCGCGCGTCCCGCGAGGAGCGCGGTGTGGAGGCTGGGCAGGATCGGCGCGCGGCCGGGGACGTGCTCGGCGTACAGCTCCTTGACCAGGTCGTTGGTGCCCAGCACGAAGGCGCCGAGGCGGTCGGAGGCCTGCGCGATCTCGAGCGCGGAGAGGATCGCGATCGGCGTCTCCACCATGGCCCACAGCTTGGTGTGGGCCGGGGCGCCGGCCTTCTCCATCGCAGCCACGAGCTGGTGCACCTCGGCAGCGCTGTTGACCTTCGGCACCACGATCGCCGCAGGGCCGGCCTGGCTGGCGGCGGCGATGTCGTCGTCGTGCCACTGCGTGCCGATGCCGTTGACGCGGATCGTGACCGTACGCCGGCCGTACTCGCCGCTGGCCGCAGCAGCCGCCGCCGCGTCACGGGCGGCCGGCTTCGCGTCGGGAGCGACGGCGTCCTCGAGGTCGAGGATGAGGCCGTCGCAGGCGATGGACTTGGCCTTCTCCAGCGCCCGCTCGTTGGAGCTGGGCATGTAGAGGACGCTGCGCAGGGGGGTGAACTCGCTCATCTCAGGCCTCCTCGACCACTGTGCTTGTTGAGGTCTCGCAGTGAGCGCGCAAGCTCACCGCTCCTTGTCGGCTGCCGGGCCGCCGCGCGCTCACGCTTCGACCTCGATCGCGTCGTACTGCTTCTTCAGCTCGGGGTCGATCGCGGCGAGCTCCTCGGCGAGGTTGACCATCACCTGGCACTGCTTGACCGAGGCGTCGTCCTCCATCTTGCCGTCGATCATCACCGCGCCGGTGCCGTCGCCCATGGCGGCGATCACGCGCCGGGCGTGGGCGACGTCCTCGACGCTGGGGGAGAAGACCTTGTTGGCGATCTTGATCTGGACCGGGTGCAGCGACCAGGCGCCCACGCAGCCGAGGAGGAACGCGTTGCGGAACTGAGCCTCGCAGGCGACGGTGTCCTTGATGTCGCCGAACGGGCCGTAGTAGGCGTAGATGCCGTGCATCGCGCACGCGTCGACCATGCGCGCGATCGTGTAGTGCCACAGGTCCTGCTGGTAGCGGGTCCGGTCGGCGTCGAACTGGTAGGCGCCCTCGGCGTCCTTGGGCGCGTCCGCGATCAC
>JAJPEO010000298.1 GCA_021166815.1 Nocardioides sp. | reverse complement strand
GCGGGCGCGGCGCAGCCACCTGCAGCGCTACGCCGCCCACGCGCGGCGCAGCCTGCTGACCGGCCTCGAGCGCGCGGAGCTCGCCCATCGCGTGCGCCTGGCCGGCACCGCCCGGAGGATCGTGCGTCAGGTGAGCTCGGAACTGTCGATCGACGACGTGGTGAGGATCTGCCAGCCGGCCGTGACCACCGGGTTCGACGCGGTGGGCATGTGGATCCAGACGTTCGACCAGGACCGGGGCGGCACGGACGCGGTCTACGGCGCCACGCAGGGGGAGATCGTGGTGGCCGACGAGTTCAAGCTGCTGGGTCGTGATGCGGCCGTGCGGCTGTGGCGGGACCAGGAGGTGGCGCTCGGCACCCAGGAGAGCTTCCCCAAGATCACTGGCCTGGCCGTGGAGCCCAACCAGAGGGAGCGTCTGTGGGCGTTCATGGAAGACGTCCTCGAGGCGACGTCGCTGCTGTTCGTGCCCATCGGTGACGGCAAGGAGTGCCTGGGGAACATGGCCCTGACCCGCCGAGGGGCCAAGGACGAGTGGAGCCTCGCCGAACAGGAGGCTGCCCTGGAGATCGGTCACGACCTCGGGCGGGCGCTGAGGAACGCCCGGGCCTTCGAGCGGGAACGGCGCCTGTTGGCGGAGGTGCGTGAGCTCGCGAGCTACAAGAGTCGTCTGATCGCCATGATCGCCCACGAGCTGAGGATTCCTCTGACCGGCGTCCTGGGACACCTCGAGCTGATGGAGACGACGAGCCTGCCTGCCTCGGTGGCAACGTCGGTGCGGGCCGTCGGGCGCGGCGCCCACCGGATGCGCCAGATGATCGAGGACCTCCTGGTGCTGTCCCAGGTGGGCGACCCCAGCAGGGTGCTCACGTTGGAGTCTGTCGACCTGGGACAGGTGGTCGAGGAGGTGCTGGGGCTGCTGGACGCGACGTTGACGAGCGAGCAGTTCACCGTGGAGTTCGAGGCGCCGGCCGGTCGCGTGCAGGTGGCGGGTGACGCGGGCTGCCTCGACCGCATGTGCACCAACCTGATCGGCAACGCCGCGAAGTACACCCCCGGCGGCGGCACCATCATCATCGCGATCACCCCGACCGCCGACGCGGTCGAGCTGTCGATCAGCGACACGGGAGTGGGCATCTCCGCCGAGGACCAGGAGCACCTGTTCGAGGAGTTCTTCCGGTCCACGGATGCTGACGTGCTCGCCACGCCCGGCACGGGCCTGGGCCTGGCCATCGTGCATCGCATCGTCGAGCAGCACCACGGCACGATCAGCGTCGACTCGGTGCCGGGGCAGGGCTCGACCTTCACGGTCACCCTGCCCGCGGCGTCCGGTCAGGACTGAGCGACGCCGTCTCGGGGCCGACGGTCAGGCAGCGTCCTCCTGGTCGAGGTCGAACTCACCGGCGCGGACCGCCTGCATGGCCTTGGTCCACACGAGCAACTGGTCGAGCATCGGGTCGACCGACGCCGAGACGGGGTCGGTGGGCGCCAGCACGGAGAAGTTCTCGAAGTCGGTGAACAGCTACATGGCGACGCTGTTGCGTACGTGGGCGACCTGCAGCTCGGACAGGATGCCGCGCAGGTGCTCGACGGCACGCGCGCCACCGACGGAGCCGTACGACACGAAGCCGGCGGCCTTGTTCTCGAGCTCGGGCTTGAGGTGGTCGAGGGCGTTCTTGAGGGCGCCGGTGATCGAGTGGTTGTATTCGGAGACCACGAAGACGTAGCCGTCGTAGGCCGCGATCTTGTCGGACCAGGCCTTGGTGTGCGGCTTCTCGCCACCGGGCTTGACGGACGGCGGCACGGCCTCGTCCCACACGGGCAGCTCGAAGTCGGCGATGTCGACGATCTCGAAGGTGGCGTCGGAACGCTTGCTGGCGATCGACTGGACCCAGTGGGCGACTTCCAGGCTCTTGCGGCCGGGTCGCACGCTTCCGGTCACGATGGCGATCTTGGTCATGGTTCTCCTCTGTGCAGGCGGGGATGACAGGTGGTTGAACCTTCAAGGAGTTGCGGATATTCCCCCGCCGACGAGACGCACGAAACCCGACCGACCGACTCAGTTCACCTGCCGCGCCTGCCCTTCCCAGTAGGGCTGCCGCAGCTTGAACTTCTGCAGCTTGCCGGTGGCGGTGCGCGCGAGCTCGTCGCGGAACTCGATGCTCGTGGGCGCCTTGTAGCCGGCCGCCTTCTCCTTGCACCACCTGATGAGCTCGGCCTCGTCGGCGGTGGCTCCGGGCGTGAGCACGACGAGCGCCTTGATCGTCTCGCCCCACTTGTCGCTGGGCACCCCGATCACGGCGACCTCGGCGACGGCGGGGTGGGAGAAGAGCACGTCCTCGACCTCGATGGAGGAGACGTTCTCGCCGCCGGTGATGATGACGTCCTTCTTGCGGTCGCTGATGGTGAGGTATCCGTCTTCGCCGATGACGCCGCCGTCGCCGGTGTGGAACCAGCCGTCGACGAGCGCCTTCTCGGTCTCGTCGGGGCGCTCCCAGTAGCCGTCGAGGACGACGTTGGACCGCGCGAGCACCTCCCCCTCGGGGTTGATCGAAAGTCG
>JAJPEO010000246.1 GCA_021166815.1 Nocardioides sp. | reverse complement strand
CGCCCCCCCCCGACCCCGGGGCCCACCAGCACGGGTCGCTCCCCCCTGCACGCCCGCCGCCCCGCCCGGTCTGCCCGGGCGGCCCGTCTGCGTGTGGCGGTTGCTCAGTCGGTGCCGTGGCGGCGCACGAAGTCGATGATCTGCTCGGCCAGCTCGGGACGGCACACGATGAGGTCGGGCAGCGAGGTGTCGTCGGCGTTGTAGACCAGCGGGGAGCCGTCGACCCGCGAGCAGTGCAGGCCGGCGGCCCGCGCGACGGCCACCGGGGCGGCGTTGTCCCACTGGTACTGCCCACCGGCGTGGACGTAGGCGTCGGCGAGGTCACGCACCACGCTCATGACCTTGACCCCGGCCGAGCCCATCGGCACCAGCTCGGCGTCGAGCTCCTCGGCCAGGGCCGCGACGAAGGCAGGCGGGCGGCTGCGCGAGACGGCGATGCGCGGCCGGTCGGAGGTGCGGGGGGGAACCGTACGCGGCTCACCGGTCGTGAACGTCTCCCCCAGTGCGGGCTGGGCCACGGCGCCGGCCGTCAGGTCACCGGCCTCACCGGCCGTCGACTCCCACAGGGCGACGTGGACGGCCCAGTCGTCGCGTGGCGGCTCGGAGAACTCGCGGGTGCCGTCGAGCGGGTCGATGATCCACACGCGCGCGGCCTCCAGTCGCGACTTGTCGTCGGCGGCCTCCTCCGACAGCACGCTGTCGGAGGGACGGTGCTCGGCCAGCAGGCGGGCCAGCTCGTCCTGCGCCGCGGCGTCCCCGGCGTCCTTGAGGGCCTTGCCCTCCAGACCCTCCGCGGCGGCGCGCTCGCGCACCTCGAGCAGGACGCGCCCGGCCTGCTCGGCGGCCCAGGCGGCGAAGGCGTGGTCATCAAGGGTCGTGGGATCGGTCATGGCGCGCAGCCTAGCGACGCCGGGGTCGCCCGAGGCCGTCAGGACGTGGGGCGGGGCCTCAGTCGACGGCGCAGCGCTGGCCCGGCAGGGCGTACTGCGGGCTCGCGTTGCCGCGCATCCGGTGCAGGACGGCAACAGCGCCGAGCTGGGAGTCGACGCCGAGCTTGCGACGCAGCGACTTCACCTGGCTGCGCACGGTCGACTGGGAGACCCCGAGCTCGGTCTCGATGCTGGCCACGCGCTGGCCGTTGGCCAGGAGCTCGAGCACCCGCCGCTCCCGAGGCGACAGCATCGAGAGTCGCTTGATCAGCTCCTCCTCCTCGGCCTGGGTCTGCGTCCAGCAGTCACGCAGGACCTCGCGGTCGGCATCGGCCATCAGCGGGACCCCCGCCGCGACCTTGGTGACCGCGTCGGCCAGCGAGCGCAGGGAGTCCGTCGAGGAGATCACCTCGGCGACTCCCACGTCGAAGAGCCCGCCCCAAACGTGGGTGGCTGGGTGGGCGGTGAGCACGACCACGCGCGCCGGCAGGTCGCGGACGAGGCCGGCGATGTCCTCGACGGCGCCGGGGGTGTCGAGGTCGTCGATCACGACGACGACGTCGACGCGCGGGTCCATCTCGTCCCGACGCGACCTGGCCTCGCCCCACGGCACGGCGTGCGCGGTCTCGCGCTGGTGCTCGAGGGCGAACGCCACGGCCTGGGCGACGAGGAGGTGACGGGACAACACCCAGGCGGTCCCGACGCGTGCGGGCCCGCCCCGGACGGCGGCCACGATCCGAGAAGTCATGACGTCTCCTGGTGCAGGTGAGTTGCTGGCGGGGTGAGGGGGGAACGGGTAGGGGGCCTCACCACTCTCGGGCACCACGGCGTCGAACCGGATCCCACGGTTCACATCTGCACCGAATTGGGGAACGCCGGGGGGTGTAACGCCGGTCACACGTCGTCATTTCGGTCTGGTCCGGGGTTGTCAGGACGCGGGCCTGTACCCACAATGGGCAAACCCCCCCGAAAATCGAACACAGGGCATCGCCACACGGCCCGGACATGCACCGGCTGTGGGCGCATCGGGTCCGACGGCGCCTGCGCACCGTCGTGGCCAGGGGAGAGGGACATGGAATCGCCTGATTCCGCGAACGACGCTGCGTGCTGGACGGGTGGCGTCAGGCTGCTCGCCGTGACGGCACTTCCGCTGGTGGCCGTCGTGGCCGCCGCGCCTGCCGCGACCACGTTCACCACCGCGGCCCAGCTGGCCAGTGCCGTCGCCGGCGCCTGCGTGCTGATCGCCGCCGTGCTGTTCTACCTCCAGTGGCGGGTGCGTCCGGTGAGCCGGCAGGGCTGGCTCGTCGCCGTCACCGTGCTCCTGGCCCACCAGCTCCTCGTCGCCTCGGTCCTCGCCTTCGCCACGAGCAGCACCGACCACACCTGGCCGCTGGCGCTCGACACCGTCACCACCGTGCTCGCGCTGACGATCATCGTGGTCGTCCTGCGGGAGGACGCCCTGCACTGCCCTGACCCCCTCGCGCTGGGCCTGGGGGTCGGCACCGCCCTGGCGGCCGCTCGCCTGGTCCCCCCGCAGGTCGGCCTCCCCATCGACGTCCCTGTGATGGTCCTCGGCGGCGTGATCGTGCTGGGGCACGTGGCCCTGGCCGTCATCGCCCTGAAGTACTCCCAGCTGCCGCGCTGGGTCGCGCGGGCCGGCTGAGAGAGAGCGAAAGCATCGAACACCGCTTCATCGCCTTGCTGGGCGCCGAGCCGGAAAGCCTGCCGACACTGTTGCGCCAATCCGTTTCCTTGTTGGCCGCCGACGGTATCGGCTGTGACTACGTCGCGCTGCTCGACGACCTGGCGCGCTGGTTTGATCCCTGGAACCTGGAAGCGCGCGACCGTTTGCGCCAACGCTGGGCACGCGATTTCTACCGCGCCTACGACCCCCATGCCGCGTCAGCCGACGACGCGGATGCCACCTCGCTTGCAACCGAACCCGAAATCGAACTTTGACCGGAGGACACCATGAGCTTGTTTGTCGAATTCCACCTGATCCAGAACTTCGCCCCGTCCAACCTCAACCGCGACGACACTGGCGCTCCCAAGGACGCCTTGTTCGGCGGCCATCGCCGGGCGCGGGTAAGTAGCCAGTGTTTCAAGCGGGCGATCCGCCTGGGCTCGGCCGACGCCGCGACGATCCCGGAAGAGAATCAGGGTGTCCGCACCAAGAAGCTGAAACAGTTGCTGGAAAAACGGCTGGCCGAACTTGGCCGGGAAGACGCCGGCGTTCGTATCGAAGCCGCACTGGCAGCGGCGGGCCTAAAACTGAAAGACGACGGCAAGACCGAGTACCTGCTGTTCCTCGGCCAAGGAGAGATCGAGGCGCTGGCCCAGTTGGTCCACGGCCATTGGAATGCCCTGGCCGCCGCGCCTGCTGCGGACGCAAAGAAGACCAAGAAGGAAGCCAAAGCCAGCTTGC
>JAJPEO010000210.1 GCA_021166815.1 Nocardioides sp. | reverse complement strand
TGCCCCCGACGTAGAGGTTCCACCCCTTCTCGGTGGCGATGATGCCGAAGTCCTTGCCGCGGGCCTCGGCGCACTCGCGCGCGCACCCGCTCACACCGCCCTTGAGCTTGTGGGGGCTGCGCAGCCCGCGGTAGCGCAGCTCCAGCATGATCGCGAGCCCCACGCTGTCCTGGACGCCGAAGCGGCACCACGTCGACCCGACGCAGGACTTCACGGTCCGCAGCGACTTGCCGTAGGCGTGGCCCGACTCGAAGCCCGCGTCGACCAGTCGGCGCCAGATCTCGGGCAGCTGCTCCAGGCGGGCGCCGAGGAGGTCGATGCGCTGGCCGCCGGTGATCTTGGTGTAGAGCCCGAAGTCGCGGGCGACCTCCCCGATGACGATCAGCTTCGCGGGCGTGATCTCGCCGCCGGGGATGCGCGGCACGACCGAGTAGGTGCCGTTGCGCTGGATGTTGGCGAGGTAGGCGTCGTTGGTGTCCTGCAGGCCCACGGTGTCGCGGTCGAGGACGTGGGTGCTGGTCTGGCTGGCCAGGATGCTCGCGACCGCGGGCTTGCAGACGTCGCAGCCGCGACCGGTGCCGTGGGCCTCGACGATGTCGTCGAAGCGGCGGTAGCCGTGCACCGCGACCACGTCGAACAGCTCCTGGCGCGAGAGCCGGAAGTGCTCGCACAGGCCCTTGTCGACGGTCCGTCCGGTGGCGGCGTGGTGCTCCTCGATCAGGTTGCGCACCAGCAGCACGCAGCTGCCGCAGGTGCTGCCGGCCCGCGTGCACTTCTTCACGCAGGCCACGTCCTCGCAGCCGTGGTCGCGGTCGTCGCCGGAGACCGCGGCGAGGACCTGGCCCTTGGTGACGTCGTTGCACGAGCACACCTGCGCCTCATCGGGCATCGCCACCGAGCCGGGAACGGTCGCGCTGCTCACGGGCAGGATCAGCTGCTCGGGGTTGGCGGGCAGCGCCAGGCCGCTGCTGACCATGGGCCGCAGGACCCCGTACGCAGACGCGTCGCCCACCAGGATGCCGCCCAGCAGCCGCGTGCCGTCGGCGCTGACCACGAGCTTCTTGTGCACACCCACGACGGCATCGGCGTAGACGAGCTCGAGCGCCCCCTCGGTCGTGGCGAACGCGTCGCCGAAGCTCGCGACGTCGACGCCGAGCAGCTTGAGCTTGGTGGACGTGTCGGCGCCCGCGAACGCCCCGGACCCGCCCAGCAGGGCGTCGACGACGACCTCGGCCATCGCGTACCCGGGGGCGACCAGGCCGTACATCGTGCCGCCCGGGGCGGCGCACTCGCCGATCGCGAAGACGGCGGGGTCGCTGGTGCGGCACTGCTCGTCCACGAGCACGCCGCCTCGCGGCGCGACCTCCAGACCACACTCACGGGCCAGCGCGTCGCGCGGGCGGATGCCCGCGGAGAAGACGACGACCTGGGCGTCGATGGTGCTCGTGGGCGCACCCTCCTCGGTGCCGGCCACGCGCATCCTCAGGCCGGTGACATGGGCGTCACCGGTGATCTCCTCGGTCAGGGCGCCGGTGTGCACGGAGACCCCGAGGCGCTCGATGTGGCGCACCAGCATCGACCCGGCCGCGTCGTCGAGCTGCACGGGCATCAACCGTGGCGCCATCTCGACCACGTGCGTCTGCAGGCCCAGCTGGAGCAGTGCGTTGGCGGCCTCGAGCCCCAGGAGCCCACCACCGATCACGATGCCGCTGGTCGCCTGCTCGCTCGCGGCCCTGATGGCCTCGAGGTCCTCGATGGTGCGGTAGGTGAAGCAGCCCCGGCGGCCACGCCCCTCCACCGGAGGGACGAAGGGCTCCGCGCCGGTGGCCAGCACCAGCACGTCCCAGGCGTGCACGGTCAGCTCCCCCGGGTTGGCCAGGAGCTCACCACCGGGGGTGGGCGGCGGGGAGACGACGGTCACGGTGCGCGCGTCACGGTCGACCTCCGTGACGACGCTGTCCAGGACCAACCGCACGCGCGGATCGTCGTACTCCCCGCCGGGCAGGAGGGAGAGCGCCGCGGCGCCCTCGTCGGCCGTGTGGTGGCCGAACCAGCTCGTCAGCGCCACGCGGTCGTAGGCGGCACGTGGCTCCTCGCCGAAGATCAGCACGTCGTGGGTCTCTGTGAGGCCCCGCTCGACTGCGGCCTGGGCGAAGCGGTGGCCGACCATGCCGTGGCCGACCACGATGACGGTGGGTCGCTGGTTCATGTCGAGGACGCTAG
The DNA here is from genome assembly GCA_021166815.1 of Nocardioides sp. Classification (GTDB taxonomy): domain Bacteria; phylum Actinomycetota; class Actinomycetes; order Propionibacteriales; family Nocardioidaceae; genus Nocardioides. The sequence goes on along the minus strand of JAJPEO010000210.1, from coordinate 2,830 downwards.
GCAGCCCATTTTGCGGGCGGGGTGCCGTCGTGTTTCAGGCAGGAAAACCCTCCCGCACGGCGTCACTCCCCGTGGCGCGCCCACCCGCCAGCAGCGACCGTACGGCCGCCTCGCACCCACCGCAGCCCGTGGTGGCGCGCGTGCTGTCACGGCACTGCGCCAGCGACGTGCAGGCCCGGACCTCACCGGCGGTGACCCCGGCACAGGCACACACCTCGGCGGTGTCGGGCAGCGCCACGGGCGCGTCGACCCGCTCGGGCAGCAGCAGCCGGCCGGGCTCGTCGGGTCCGAGGAGGGTCCCGCGGTCGTAGAGCTGGGTGATCAGGCCCACGCGCGACAGGTCGCCGACCAGGGTGGCGCCCACGATCCGGCCGCCGTCCACCACGAGCCGGCGCAGCGACCCGGCGACCGGGTTGCGCACCTCGACCACCTCGCCGGCCTCGGCCCCCGGCTCGCCCAGGATCGCCACGTCGAGGCCCGGCGCGCGCAGCCGCGCCACGGTGCGACGGCCGTCGTACGACGCGGATCCCCCCGCCAGCACGCGCGCCGCGACCTCGGCCTGGCGCCACGCAGGCGGGACGAACCCCGTGGTGCGGCGGCGGTGCTCGGCACAGTCGCCGATGGCATGGATGCGCTCGTCGCTGACGCTGCGCAACGCCGCGTCCACGACCACGCCGCGACGCACCATGAGGCCCGCGTGCCGGGCCAGGGAGACGGCCGGGCGACCCCCGGCGGTGAGGACGACGAGGTCGGTCTCCAGCAGGTGCCCGTTGTCCAGGCGCAGGCCGGGCGCCTCCAGCCGGACGGCACGTGCGCCGGTGTAGACCTCGGTGCCCAGCCGCCGCAGGTCGCGTGCGACGACGTCGCCGGCGGCGCGCCCCACGTGGCCGGCGAGCAGGTGCCCCGCGCCCTCGACGACCTCGGTCTCCATGCCGCGCGCCGCCAGGGCGCGGGCGACCTGCAGCCCGAGCAGCCCGCCGCCGACGACGATGGCCCGCTGCCCCGGGACGACGGCGGCGTCGAGGCGCTGGCAGTCGGCCAGCGACCGGAACGCGTGCACGCGCGGGTCGAGAGTGCCGTCGCGGCGCACCAGGCCCCTGATCGGGGGCAGCGTCGGGACGGACCCGGTGGCCAGCACGAGCCGGTCCCAGGGCACCCGTCCGCCGTCGGCGAGGGCCACCTCGCCGGCACCGCGGTCGACCTCGACGACGCGCACACCCAGCCGCAGGTCGACGGCGTGCTCGGCGAACCACGCGGGCGAGCGCAGCGTCAGCGCGTCCGGCGCGTGGGTGCCCTCGAGGACCGCCGAGAGGAGGATGCGGTTGTACGGCGCGTGCTCCTCCCCGGACAGCACGGTGAGCGCAATGTCGTCGCGAGCCGCGAGCTCCTCGGCGAGCCGCACGGCGGCCATCCCGCCACCGACGACGACGACGCGCCGCGGGCTGCCGGTCGTGGGGCTCACGCCGGGCCCACCGAGGCGGCGCAGACCTTGAACTCCGGCATCCGGGAGGCCGGGTCGAGCGCGTCGTTGGTGAGCCGGTTGGCGCCGACCCAGTGGAAAGGCACGAAGACGGTGTCGGCACGGATCGAGGCCACGACCCTCGCGGGCGCGGTCATGGCGCCCCGGCGGGTGCTGATCCGTACGGCCTCGCCGTCGGCCACGCCGAGACGGCCAGCCAGCAGCGGGTGGAGCTCGACGTACGGGCCGGTGTCGGGCAGCTCGCGGATGCGGCGCGTCTGCGCCCCGGACTGGTACTGCGCCAGCACGCGTCCGGTCGTCAAGTGCACGGGGAAGTCGGCGCAGGGCTGCTCGGCGGCGCCGCGGTGCGCGACCGCGACCATGCGGGCCAGGCCGTCGGGGTGCGCGAACCGGTCCGCGAAGAGGCGTTCGCCTCCCCAGAAGACGCCGTCCTCGGTCCGGATGCGGTCGTAGGTGATCGCGGAGTAGTCGGCCGGACCCCCTGCCGAGGCCCGGCCCAGCTCGGCGAAGACCTCCTCGGGGTCGGTCGCGAACGCCACCGGCGAGCCGAGCCGCCCGGCGAGGCCGGCGAGCACCTCCAGGTCCGTGCGCACTCCCGCGGGAGGCCGGACCGCGCGCTGGCGCAGGACCACCCGTCCCTCGAGGTTGGTCATCGTGCCGGTCTCCTCGGCCCACTGCGTGACGGGCAGGAAGACGTCGGCCAGCGCCGCGGTCTCCGACATGACGAAGTCGCACACGACCAGCAGGTCCAGCGACGTCAGGCGTTGCGTGACGTGGGTGGCGTTGGGGGCGCTCACCACGATGTTGGAGCCGTGGACCAGCAGCGCCGAGGGACCGTCGGGGGTGCCGAGCGCGTCGAGCAGCTCGTACGCCGACCGTCCGGGTCCGGGGAGGCTGTCGGGGTCGACGCCCCACACCCCGGCGACGTGCTCGCGCGCCGCAGGGTCGTCGATGCGCCGGTAGCCGGGCAGCTGGTCGGCCTTCTGGCCGTGCTCGCGCCCGCCCTGACCGTTGCCCTGGCCGGTGAGGCAGCCGTACCCCGCCCCCCGCCGGCCCACCATGCCGAGCGCGAGCGCGACGTTGATCCAGGCCAGGACGGTGTCGGACCCGGTCGCGTGCTGCTCCGCGCCGCGGGCGGTGAGCACCATGACCTTGTCGGCCGAGCCGACCAGCAGTGCCAGCTCCCGCAGCGAGTCGGCCTCGACACCGGTGACGCCCTCGACCCGCTCGGGCCACCACGCCGCCACCGACTCGCGCACCTGCGGCCAGCCGACGGTGCGCGTGGCGAGGTAGTGCTCATCGACGGTCCCGGAGGCGACGAGCAGGTGGAGCAGGCCGAACGCCAGCGGC
>JAJPEO010000130.1 GCA_021166815.1 Nocardioides sp. | reverse complement strand
GGACCGGCGGCAGGCTGTACGAGCCGGCGGACCCGCGTGCGCTCGCGGAGGTGCTCGCCGAGGTGGACCGTGACCCGGACCGGTTCGTCCGCTTGGGCCGAGCAGGCCTGGCCACGCACCGGACGAGGTTCTCCGCCGAGGTCAGCCTCGACCGCCTGCTCGAGGTCTACCGATTTGCCGTGGCGAACCCGGTGGGAGCGACCCGTGTCCGCGCCTAGCGTTCCGACCGTCGTACGCCGCCTCGGCTGGGGAGTGATCGACCAGGCGGCGTCCAGCCTGACCAACTTCGTGCTGGGGGTCGTGGTCGCACGTGACCTGGGCGCCGAGGGATTCGGTGCGTTCAGCCTCGCCTACCTCACCTACGCCTTCGTCCTGAGCGGCACCCGGGGGGTCGCCACCGACCCGCTGCTGGTCCGGTTGAGCGGTCCCGAGTCACCGGCGTGGCGCCGCGGCGTGGCGGGTGCTGCCGGCACGTCGCTCGTGGCCGGTGCGTTCGCCGGCCTCGCGTGCGTGCTGCTGGGCCTGCTCGTCCTCCCGGACTCCGTCGCGCCGGCGTTCATCGCCCTGGGCGCGGTGCTCCCCGCGATCCTCCTCCAGGACAGCTACCGGTTCGCCTTCTTCGCGATCGGCCGACCGGCGCTGGCGCTGGTGAACGACCTGGTCTGGGGGGTGTTGCTGACCCTCGTGCTGGTGGTGCTGGTGGTCTCGGAGCGTGGCAGCACGGTCACCTACCTCCTCGCCTTCGGCGGCACCGCCGGCCTGGCGGCGTTCGCGGGCCTGCGCCGCAGCGGCGTGCCGCCGGAGCCTCGCTCCGCCTCCTGGTGGGTGCGCGAGCACCGGGCGCTCGGCCACCGGTACCTCGTCGAGAACGTCGCGATCGGAGGCGCCAGGCAGGTCCGCTTCTACGCGCTCGGCCTGCTGGCCGGCCTCACCGCCGTGGGCGAGGTCCGTGCGGCCGAGATCCTCATGGGCCCCTTCCTCGTGATGCTCATGGGCGTCAGCCAGGTCGCGGTTCCCGAAGGGGTCCAGGTCCTGTCGAGGGGAGCCGCCGGGCTGCGCCGCTTCTCCCTGTGGCTCGGCGCCTGCCAGGCTGCGGCCGCGGCGGTGTGGGCGGTCACTGTCCTCGTGGTGCTGCAGTGGGGCGTCGGCGAGCTGGTGCTGGGCCCCCTCTGGCAGCCCGCCGCCGCACTGCTCCCACCCGTGGCGGTGGGCATGGTCATGGGCGGGTTCGAGATCGGTGCGGCCGCAGGGGTCCGGGCGCTGGGAGCGGCACGCCGCAGCCTGGCAGCCCAGCTCACGAACGCGTCGCTCTACGTGACCGGAGGGATCGTCGGCGCGCTGGTCGACGGCGCCCGCGGGTCGTGCTGGGGCGTCGCCGCCGCCACCACGCTGGGCGTCGGGGTCTGGTGGTGGCAGCTCAGCCGGGGACTCGAGGAGCACGTGGACCCGGCCCGGGCCGACGTGGTGCCGACGACGACAGCAGGAGGCATCTCATGACAGCCGACGGCACGGCCGCGCGGCGGCACCCGACGCTCACCATCGGGTTGCCGGTGTACAACGGCGAGCGGTACCTGCGCGAGGCGATGGACGCGCTGCTGGCCCAGACGTACTCCGACTTCGAGCTGATCATCTCCGACAACGCCTCGACCGACACGACGGAGGACATCTGCCGCGCCTACGCCCGGAAGGACGCCCGCGTGCGGTACATCCGCCAGCCCACCAACGTCGGCGCGGTGCCGAACCACAACCTGCTCGTCCGGGAGGCCAGAGGCAGGTACTTCAAGTGGGCCTCGCACGACGACCTCTACGCTCCCGAGCTGCTCGAGCGGTGCGTCCAGCTGCTCGAGCGCCATCCCGAGGCCGTGCTGGCCCACTGCTGGGACGCCGTCATCGACGACACCGGACGCGTGGTGCGCGAGGACCCGTACGTCCTCGACACCGCGAGCCCCGATCCTGCGGCACGACTGCGCAGCCTCCTGCGCACCCCGGGCGGCAACGACTTCTACGGCGTGGTCAGGACCGACGTGCTCAGGCGGGTGGGCGGACACCGCACCTACTACAACGCCGACCGCACCTTCGTCGCCACGTTGCTGATGCAGGGGACCTTCCGGCAGGTCCCGCAGGTCCTGTACTTCCGGCGGGACCATCGTGGGCGTGCGACGCGTGCGGGCTCGGCGCGGGACAGGGCAGCCGTGCTGGACCCCCGGCGAGCCAATCGCCTGCGGTACCCGATGCCCTACATGTACACCGAGTACGTCCTCGGCTTCTTCGTCGCGATCGCGAAGGGCCGGCTGAGCCTGCGCGACCGCGTGCGGTGCAGCCTCGAGGTGCTGCGGTGGCTCGCCCAGGTCGCCCGTTCCGGCCCGGTGTGGTCGGTCGAGCACGAGCTGGACGCGACGTGAGCGGGCGTCCACCCGTGGTCGCGCTGTACGGCTACTTCGGGATGGGCAACATCGGCAACGAGGCGTCGTTCGCCGCGTTCCTCGCGCAACTGCGCCGCCACCGTCCCGACGTGGTGGTCAAGGCGTTCGTCGCCGGGCCCGACGAGGTCAGTGCCTTGCACCACGTCCCCGCGGAGCGGCTGATGGCGTACCGCGCGGCTCGTGGAGGGTCCGGGGTCCGCGAGACCCTCCGCAAGGTCGTGGGGCGTGTGGTCGACGTGCCGCGCGGCTGGCGGTTGGTCCGGGACGTGGACGTGTTGGTCGTCCCGGGGACCGGCGTCCTCGAGACCCAGCTGATGGCACGTCCCTGGGGGCTGCCGTACTGGATGTTCCTGGCGACGGCGGCGTGCCGGGCGCGGGGCGGGCGGGTGGCGCTCGTGGGTGTCGGCGCGGAGCCGGCCTCGCACCCGGTGACCCGGCTGCTGTTCCGGTCGACCGTGCGGATGGCCACCCACGTGAGCGTTCGGGACGAGGCCTCGCGCGACGTCGTCCGCTC
>JAJPEO010000110.1 GCA_021166815.1 Nocardioides sp. | reverse complement strand
TGGCCCGAGTGCCGTTCCCCGACGGTCCGTCTCTTTGAGCGAGGGCAGCGACATCCCCAAGTCGCTGCCCTCGCATCTTTCTGCCGGAAGTTCAGCCGTCGTCGGCCTCGGTGCCGGAGATGCCGAGCTTGCCCATCGCGTAACCGAGCTGGAAGCGCGTCTCGACGTCGAACTCTGTCTTGAGCTCGGCGACGTACGCCGCGTAGGTGCGGGGGCTGACCCCCAGGCGCTTGGCTCCCGCGGGGTCGGCGCGGCCCTCGAGCAGCATCCGGATCGTCATCGCCCGCTGCTCCGCGGCGATCTCGCGAGCGACCGACGTACCTTCACTGGTGAAGGGACGCGCCCGCTCCCAGTGGCGCTCGAACATGTCGACGAGGTAGGACACCATCGACGGCTCGCGGATGACCATCGCCGAGTTGAGCCCCTCGTGGCTGGGGATGACGGCGATGCGGCGGTCGACGACGATGAGCCGGTTGAAGAACTCGTCGAGGGTACGGACCTCGGCGCCCGCCGCGGTGACGGCAGCGACGTACTTGCGGGTGTCGGAGTTGCGGCGCGCGCCGTGCTGGTAGAGCGTGCGCATCTTCACGCCGCGCTCGATCGCGGCCACCTCTCGCGCGACGACCTCGGAGAGCTGCTTGATCGCACGCCCGGCCTGGGGCTGGGCGGTCAGCAGTTCCTCCTCCGCGTCGGCCACCAGGGAGGCGAGGAACGACGTGATCGTGGTGGCACCGCGCAGCGCGCTGAACGGTCCCCCCACTGCCGCCGGTGAGCGCCGCCACGAGTGGGACAGGGCGTTGAAGGCCTGCGCCCACTTCGCAGACTCTGCGATCATCTCCGCGCCGCGCTGGCCCAGCGGGGCGACCACGTGCGCCTGGACGGCGGCGGGGTCGACCGCGTTCCAGGTGCGGCCGTCCTCGCCCAGCGTCACCAGCCCGAGCTGGCCGAGCAGGGCGAAGGCGGCGTACGACGCACCGCCCTCCACGACGCGCGGGTCACTGGCGGCGAGGCCGCTCGACGTGACGATCTCCTCGTAGAGCGCGGCCGCCTCAGCCTCGAAGAGGGCGCGTTCCTCCGGTCCCAGGGGCATGGGGCGATCTTGTCAGAGAGGGGAAAGGGGCAGGGATACGCTGCCTCCCATGCCCGACATCCTCCTGGTCTCAGGCCTCGGCCGTTCCGGCACCACGGCGCTGACCCGCATCCTCACCGCGCACGGCGAGATCGCGTTGGGCATGGAGCGCTACAAGTACCTCTGGACCCGTACGGACGACCTCGCCGACCGGGCCGACGGGCTGTTCACCCGCGAGCGCTTCTTCGACTTCTCCGACGGCCTGACCAACACCTACCCCGGCAAGGGCGCCTGGGCCGAGTACTACGCGCCCATCGAGGAGAAGTTCGACCGGGTGCGCTACGTCGGCGACAAGATGACGACCGTACGGCCGCGTCGGATCCACCGCCACCTCCCCGACGCACACTTCGTGTTCATCGTGCGCGACGTGCACGACGTGGCTGCCTCGTGGGACGTCCGCGCCCGCAACCCGCAGGACAAGGGCTGGTCCGCGCGCGCCGACGCCGAGACCGCCGTCCGCAAGTGGGACGCCGCCCTCGGGCCGATGCTGTGGGCCGTGCGCAACCACCCCGGGCAGATGCACCTGGTCGACTACGAGCGCTTCTTCTCCGACCCCGACGGCCGGTCGCTCGAGGCCCTCCTCGGCCGGCTGGGCCTGGAGCGCGACGCGTCGTGCGACGAGGAGTTCGCTCGTCAGCACACGACGTACGCCGAGGTCGTCTCCCGCAAGGAGCGCACCGTCGACCCCGAGGTCGAGGAGCTGATCCGCACGAAGGTGCGGCTGCGGAAGTGGGAGAAGCTGCGCGGCTTCGCCGTGTGAGCTCTCATGCCTCCACGAGCTCCGGGACGCGGACGGCGTCGGCCTGCTCGGCCCGGTGGGCGCGCCAGCTGTGCCGCACCGCCCAGGCCCACGCCAGCAGGATCGCGGTGTAGATCGCGAGCGCCACGGCGATGGGCACCGTCACGAGGTCGGCGTTGATGAGCGTACGGCTGTTGGTGAGCACGATCAGGCCGCCGACCAGCGCCCCGAGCATGCGGGCGGGGATGACGCGCACCAGCAGGGCCGCGAAGGGCGCCACGACCACGCCGCCCGCCAGCAGGCCGATGACGATCTGCCACTGGATGCCGGCGAAGCCGAGCGCAGTGAGGAAGCCGATGGATGCGGCGAGGGTGACGACGAACTCGCTCGTGCTCACCGAGCCGATGACCTTGCGCGGCTCCATGCGACCGCTGGCGAGCAGGGCGGGGGTGCCGATCGGACCCCAGCCACCGCCGGCCGCGGCGTCGACGAACCCCGCGACGCCGCCCAGCGGCATGAGGAAGCGACGGCTCGGCGGCACACCCGTACGGGACGTGTCGAAGCCGCGAGCCGTGAAGCGGACGAGGAGGTAGATGCCCAGGGCGAGCAGGAGGACCGCCATGACGGTCTTGGCGAGGTCGACGGGCAGGTTGACCAGCACGGTCGCGCCGACGAAGGCGCCGACGGCGCCGGGCAGGGCGATGAGGCGCACGACGCGCCAGTCGACGTTACCGAAGGAGTGGTGGGCGATGCCCGAGGCCGCGGTGGTGCCGAGCTGGGCGAGCTGGACCATCGCGGACGCCATCGCGGGGTTGGTGCCGATCATCAGCAGCAGGGTCGTCGAGGTGACGCCGTACGCCATCCCGAGACTGCCGTCGACCAGCTGGGCGGCCACTCCGACGAGGGCGAACATGACGAGCTTCT
>JAJPEO010000109.1 GCA_021166815.1 Nocardioides sp. | reverse complement strand
CGCTTCCGCACGGTCGAGTGGGAGCTGGAGCCGCCGACGGGCGACATCGGCCTGCTCCGCAAGGTCGACCGCTACCCCTTCGTCCCGGACGACCCGGCCCGCCTCGAGCTCGACTGCTACGAGGCCTACAACATCCAGGTCTCCGGGCTCGAGCGGCGCCTCGAGGCGATCGGGACCCCGAAGGCCGTCATCGGCGTCAGCGGCGGCCTCGACTCCACCCACGCCCTCATCGTCGCCTGCAAGGCCATGGACCGGCTGGGCCGTCCGCGCAGCGACGTGCTGGCCTACACGATGCCCGGGTTCGCGACGGGCGAGCGGACGAAGGCCCTGGCGACGCGGCTCTCCGAGGCGCTGGGCGTCAGCTTCGAGGAGATCGACATCCGCCCCGCAGCGGAGCAGATGCTCGCCGACCTGGACCACCCCTACAGCCGCGGCGAGAAGGTCTACGACGTGACGTTCGAGAACGTCCAGGCCGGACTGCGCTACGACTACCTCTTCCGCCTGGCCAACCACCACGGCGGCATCGTGGTCGGCACGGGCGACCTCTCCGAGCTGGCGCTGGGGTGGTGCACGTACGGGGTCGGCGACCAGATGTCGCACTACGGCGTCAACGCCGGCGTGCCCAAGACCCTCGTCCAGCACCTCATCCGCTGGGTCATCACGCACGGCGAGTTCGAGGAGGCCGCCAACGAGGTGCTCGCCGAGATCCTCGAGCAGGAGATCACCCCCGAGCTCATCCCGATCGAGGAGGGCAAGAAGCCGCAGGCCACGGAGGACTCCGTGGGCCCGTACAACCTCCAGGACTTCACGCTGGCCCACGTGGTGCGCCACGGCTACCGGCCGCGCAAGATCGCCTTCCTGGCGTGGCACGCCTGGCGCGACGCCTCCACCGGGGAGTGGCCGCCGAACTTCCCGGCCGACGCCCGGGTGGCCTACGACCTGCCGACCGTGCGCCACTGGCTGGAGGTGTTCGTTCGCCGGTTCTTCGCCAACCAGTTCAAGCGCTCGGCGCTGCCCAACGGCCCCAAGGTCTCGGCGAGCGGCACCATGAGCCCGCGCGGCGACTGGCGGATGCCCAGCGACGCGCGCCCGACGGCCTGGTTGGCCGAGATCGAGCGGGACGTTCCGCGAGACTGACGCGGGCATCGGCGTGCCGGGCGCTGACCACCCCCTAGGCTGACGGCATGGGCAAGCAGGAAGACTTCGTACTCCGCGCTCTCGAGGAGAGGGACGTCCGCTTCGTGCGGCTGTGGTTCACCGACGTGCTCGGCTTCCTCAAGTCGGTCTCGGTGGCGCCCGCAGAGCTGGAGAACGCCTTCGACGAGGGCATCGGCTTCGACGGCTCGGCGATCGAGGGGTTCGCCCGCGTCTACGAGGCCGACATGCTGGCCCACCCCGACGCCTCGACGTTCCAGATCCTGCCGTGGCGCGACCGCTCCGACGGCGGCCCGGGCACCGCCCGCATGTTCTGCGACATCAAGATGCCCGACGGCAGCCCGTCGTACGCCGACCCCCGGCACGTCCTCAAACGCACGCTCAGCGTGGCCGCGGAGAAGGGCTTCACCTTCTACACCCACCCCGAGATCGAGTTCTACCTGTTCAAGGACATGCCGACCGCCGGTGAGGAGCCGCAGCCGGTCGACCGCAGCGGCTACTTCGACCACACCGCCCAGTCGCGCGGGTCCGACTTCCGGCGCGAGGCGATCACGATGCTCGAGGCGATGGGCATCTCCGTGGAGTACAGCCACCACGAGGGGGGACCCGGCCAGCAGGAGATCGACCTGCGCTACGCCGACGCCCTGACCAGCGCCGACAACATCATGACCTTCCGCACCGTCGTGCGCGAGGTCGCGCTCAGCCAGGACATCTGGGCCAGCTTCATGCCCAAGCCGTTCACCAACCACCCCGGGTCGGGGATGCACACCCACGTCTCGCTCTTCGAGGGCGACCGCAACGCCTTCTTCGAGGCCGGAGCGCAGTACCAGCTCTCCCGCACCGGACGGCAGTTCATCGCCGGGATCCTGCAGCACGCCAGCGAGATCAGCGTGGTCACCAACCAGTGGGTCAACTCCTACAAGCGACTCATCGGTGGGGGAGAGGCCCCGTCGTACATCTGCTGGGGCCACAACAACCGCTCGGCGATGATCCGGGTCCCGATGTACAAGCCCAACAAGGGGCAGTCGACGCGCATCGAGCTGCGCACGATCGACCCCGCCTGCAACCCCTACCTCGCCTTCGCCGTGATCCTCGCCGCCGGCATGAAGGGCATCGAGGAGGGCTACGACCTGCCTCGGGAGGCCGAGGACGACGTGTGGTCGCTCACCGATCGCGAGCGTCGCTCCCTCGGGATCTCGCCGCTGCCGAAGAACCTGTGGGAGGCGATCAGCATCGCCGAGGACTCCGAGCTGTTGGCCGAGACGCTGGGCGAGCACGTCTTCGACTACTTCCTGCGCAACAAGCGCGCGGAGTGGGAGGAGTACCGCGCCCAGGTGTCGGCGTTCGAGCGCGACCGCATGCTGCCCGTGCTGTGAGCCAGTCGTCGACCGGCCGGCCGGTGAGTGGAGGATCAGTGGTGAAGCCCCGAGTGCTCGTCGTGCAGCACCAGGAGTCGTGCCCGCCCGGCCTCATGGGCGCCTGGCTCGAGCAGGCAGGCTGCGAGCTGGTGCTCGTGCGGCCCTACCTGGGCGAGACCCTGCCTGACGTCCGCGACCACGACGCGCTCCTCGTGCTGGGCGGACAGATGTCGGCCAACGACGACGCCACGGTGCCGTGGCTGGCGCCGCTCAAGCAGGCGATCCGCGACGCCGTCGGGCTCCAGGTGCCGGTCCTCGGCATCTGCCTGGGCCACCAGCTCATGGCGGTGGCGCTGGGCGGGAAGGTGGCCCCGAGCCCGCTCGGACAGACCGTCGGCCTGCAGGCGATCGGCTGGACGTCCGCGGCGGCCGAGGACCTGCTCACCGCGGGCTGCAGCGGCGAGGAGCGCGCCATCCACTGGAACGACGACGTCGTCGTCAGCCTCCCCGACGCGGCGGTGACGCTGGCCGCGTGCCCCCGGGGCGACCACCAGGTCGTGCGGTTCGGGCAGCGGGCCTGGGGCATCCAGGCGCACCCGGAGGCCGACGCCGACATCGTGCGGCCGTGGGCGGAGTCCGACCGGGAGCGCCACCGCGCGCAGGGGATCGACCAGGACGCCGCGATCGCGGCCATCGACGAGGCCCGGGACGCGCTGGCGAACCACTGGCGACCACTGGCTCGCCGCTTCGCCGAGCTCGCAGGCGTGCGCGACTGCGTGAGGTGAGCGTGGCCCCGCCCGATCTCCCCACCGCGGGCCGACTGGTCCGCCTCGGTTTCGCCGATGCCGAGGCCGGCCTGGACGGGCTGGCCGAGCTCGGCTCGTCCGCCGCGGCGCTGTTGCCCGTGCTCGGGCGGGCGGCCGACCCCGACCTGGCCCTGCAGGCGCTCGTCCGGGTCGTCGTCGCGCTGGGCGATGCCGGACCGGCGATGCTGCGCGAGATGGAGGCGGACGAAGCCGTCGCCTGGCGCCTGGTCTCCGTCCTCGGCGCCAGCCAGGCGTTGGGCCAGCACCTCGCGCGGCACCCCGAGCAGTGGGCACAGCTGCGCGACCCGACGCTGGCGACCACCCGGGTCCCGGCGTACGCCATGCGTGCGTCCCTGCTCGAGGCGGTGGGTGCTGACCCCGCGTCGGAGGAGCCGGTGGCGACGCTTCCGGACCTCGACGCCGTCAACGCCCTGCGGGTCGACTACCGCCGCTTGCTGCTCTCCGTGGCGTCGCGCGACCTGGCCCACGGCCAGGGCCTGGACGACACCGCGGCAGAGATCTCCGACCTAGCTGCCGCCACCCTGGAGGCGGCCCTGGCCGTGGCCCGAGCCCGGGTGGGGGAGGCGGCGTCGCAGGCCCGGCTGGCGGTCGTCGCGATGGGCAAGTGCGGAGGGCACGAGCTCAACTACATCTCCGACGTCGACGTCATCTACGTCTTCGAACCCGCACCCGGCGCCGACGACGCCGCAGCCCTGCGCGCGGCCTCGCAGCTGGCCGCCCAGCTGATGCAGGTCTGCTCGGACCAGACGGCGGAGGGCTCGATCTGGCCGGTCGACGCCAACCTGCGCCCCGAGGGGGCCCGGGGTCCGCTGGTCCGCACGCTGGCCAGCCACGTGGGCTACTACGAGAAGTGGGCCAAGACGTGGGAGTTCCAGGCCCTGCTCAAGGCACGGCCGGTCGCGGGCGACGTGGACCTGGGACGTCGCTACGTCGAGATGATCACCCCGATGGTCTGGAGCGCGGCGGGGCGTGAGGGGTTCGTCTCCGACGTCCAGGCGATGCGGCGCAGGGTCCTCGAGCACATTCCGAGGGACCAGGCCGAGCGCCAGCTCAAGCTCGGGTCGGGTGGCCTGAGAGACGTCGAGTTCGCCGTCCAGCTGCTCCAGATGGTCCACGGACGCACCGACGAGACGATCCGTGCCGGAGCCACGCTGAGCGCCCTCGCCGAGCTCACCCGCGGGGGCTACGTCGGGCGCGACGACGGCGACCGGCTCTCGCAGGCGTACGCGTTCCTGCGCACCCTCGAGCACCGCATCCAGCTCTTCGCGCTGAGACGCAGCCACGTGGTTCCCGAGGACGAGGCCGCGCTGCGCCGGATCGGCAGGTCACTCGGCCTGATGGGCGACCCGGTCGCCGAGCTCGACGCGTTGTGGCGCCACCACCGGCGCGAGGTCCGCCGGCTCCACGAGAAGCTCTTCTACCGACCACTGCTCGGGGCCGTGGCGCGTCTCTCCGACGGTGAGGCGCGGCTGTCGATGGAGGCGGCGGGGGAGCGCCTGGCGGCGCTCGGTTTCGCCGACCCCCAGGCCGCGCTGCGCCACCTCGAGGCACTCACGAGCGGGGTGTCGCGCACGGTCGACATCCAGCGCACCCTGCTGCCGGTCATGCTGGGCTGGTTCGCCGACACACCCGACCCCGATGCCGGCTTGTGGGGCTTTCGTCGCATCAGCGAGCACCTCGGCCGGACCCACTGGTACCTCAAGACCCTGCGCGACGAGGGCGAGGCGGCCCACCGTCTCGCCAGCGTCCTGGGCACCTCGCGCTACGCCACCGACCTGCTCGAGCGCGAGCCCCAGGGCGTGCGGATGCTGGGGGAGTCGCTGGCCCCGCTGGACTCCGAGACCATCCTGGCCGAGATGGAGTCCGTGGCCGGGCGGCATGAGGACCCGGAGGACGCCGTCCGCGCCGTCCGCGGCGTCCGCCGTCGTGAGCTCCTGCGCATCGCGTGCGGTGAGCTCGTGGAGTCCACCGACATCGCGCTGGCCGGTGAGGGCCTCACGCGGCTCACCGACGCGACGCTCGAGGCCACGCTGGACATCGCGACCGAGGCCCTGCGACGGCAGCGCAACCTCGACGAGGTGCCCACCCGGATCGCCATGATCGCGATGGGGCGCTACGGAGGCTTCGAGCTCTCCTACGGCAGCGACGCCGACGTGATGTTCGTGCACCAGCCCGTCCCCGGTGCCGACCCCCAGCGGGCCGCGTCCTTCGCCCAGGCAGTCATCACCGAGGTGGCGCGCCTCCTGGCGCTGCCCGCCACGGATCCGCCGTTGGAGATCGACACGACGCTGCGCCCGGAGGGCAAGAACGGCCCCATGGTCCGTACGGTCGAGTCGTACGCCGCCTACTACGCCAAGTGGTCCGACCTCTGGGAGTTCCAGGCGCTGCTGCGGGCTGACCCGGTGGTCGGTGACCCGGCCCTCCGGGCCCGCTTCACCGCGCTCATCGACCCGCTGCGGTTCCCGGCCGAGGGCATCAGCGAGGACGACATCCTCGAGGTGCGGCGCATCAAGGCCCGCGTGGACAACGAGCGGCTCCCGCGCGGAGCCGATCCGCACACCCACCTGAAGCTGGGGCGCGGTGGGCTGGCCGACGTGGAGTGGACGGTGCAGCTGCTGCAGATGCAGCACGCGGGACAGGTCGAGGGCCTGCGCACGCCCCGGACGCTTGCCGCGCTCGAGGCGGCCGCGGCCGCCGGGATCCTGAGCGAGGCCGATGCGGCGACCCTGGCGGACGCCTGGCGGCTGGTCAGCCGTGTGCGCAACGCGGTCACCCTGGTTCGCGGGAGGCCCGCGGAGCACCTGCCGCGCGACAGCCGGGAGAAGGCGGCCGTGGCGCGCGTGCTCGGGTATCCCCCGGGGACCGTGGACGAGCTCGTCAACGACTACCTGCGCACCACGCGGCGCGCACACGCGGTCGTGGAGCGCCTGTTCTGGAATGAAGGATAAGACTTCATTTATGGACAGATGAAGGATTTTGCTTCATCATCGAACCTGTGAAGCATCCGCCCGTGGCACTCGTGATCGGTGACCTCGTCGCCTCGCGTCGCAGCAGGGACCGTACGGCGCTCCACGCCACTGTGACCCAGGCGCTCGACGAGGTCAACGAGCTGGTGACCCCGCTCCGTCCGCTGCGGGTCAGCGCCGGTGACGAGTACCAGGGGGTCTACGCCACCGTCGGTGACGCGCTCGCCGCCACGTTGCTCGTGAGGGTCAGGCTCCTGCCGGAGGCCGACGTGCGCCACGGTGTCGGCTGGGGTCCGGTGACCGTGCTCGACGCGGAGGGCCGGGTGGAGGACGGTCCGGGATGGTGGGCTGCTCGCGCGGCCATCGAGCACGTGCAGCAGGCCCAAGCGGAGCCACGCTCGCGCCGCCTGCGGACGGCGTGCCGCCGCGCGGAGGGCGCCAGCCTGCCGTCGCTGCCGGCGGTCAACGCCGCCCTCGTCCTGCGCGACGAGCTCGTGACCGGCCTGTCGCCTCGCGCGGTGTCGGTGCTGCGTGGTCTGCTGGAGGACAGGTCGCAGCAGGAGATCGCGACCGCGCTGTCGATCAGCCCCTCCGCAGTGTCACAACGCGTGCGCAGCGACGGCCTGGCCGCGGTGGTGACGGCACACGAGCTGCTGGCGGAGGTCCAGCACGACGACGACGAGGAGGCACCGTGAGCTGGCTTGCCGTGCTGCTCATCGGCGTGGCCGTGAGCGACCTGGCGCACTCGGTGCGTCCCGTGCGTCGGGTGCCCGAAGCCGTGGGGGCGACCGCGGCGATCGTGATCGGGCTCTGCGCCGGCCTCACCGACGTGAGGGACGTGGTCGCCCTGGTCGTCATCGCGGTGCTCGTCCTGGCGTGGGGTCACACCGTCACGCGCGGGTTCGGCCGGGGCCCCGCGTGGCTCCCCCTGGTCGTGCTCGCCTTCTCCCTGGTCCTCGCAGTGGGGGTGTCGGGGTCGGCCCCGCCTGTCGGCGGGCTCGTGGCGAGGTGGCTCGAGGGGGTGTCGGTCCCGGTCCTGGCCGACCTCACGCCCGAACGCTTCCTGCTGCTGATGGGCGCACTCGGCGTGCAGCTGTCGACGGGCAACGTCATCGTGCGCCTGGTCCTGAAGACCACCGGCACCATCAATCCCGCGGCGGACGGATCGCTGCCGCCCACCCCGCTGAAGGGTGGGCGACTCCTCGGCCCGCTCGAACGGGTCTTCATCGTGTCCCTGGGGCTGGCCGGCCACGTCACCGCGGCCTCCATCGTGGTGGCCGCCAAGGGCCTGCTCCGGTTCCCCGAGCTCTCGTCACGCCAGGAGCAGCAGCGCGTGCACCAGCTCACCGAGTACTTCCTCGTGGGCTCGTTCGTCTCCTGGCTGGTCGCACTCGCATCGCTGGTGCTGCTCGCGTGAGGGGACACACCGTGCTGCAGCTGCCGGTCCCGGTGCTGGAGGACTGGGTGGTGGCGCGTACCCGTCACTACGACCCCTCGTTCGTGTCCGACGACGAAAGGTTCGGGCACGCCCACATCACGGCACTGGCGCCGTTCGATCCACGACCGACTCGTGACGCGGTGTCGACTGTCGCCTCGATCGCGGCGCAGACCGCGCCGATCGACGTCCGGCTCGAGCGCCTCGACCAGTTCCCCAACGGCATCATCCACCTGGTGCCCGAGCCCCAGGAGCCGCTCGCGAGGCTCACGGCAAGGCTCGTGGAGGCCTTCCCCCAGTTCCCTCCCTATGCCGGTGAGTTCGGGCCCGCGGTCGCCCCGCACCTCACCCTCGACGCCGCGTCGCCCGAGGTGGGCATCGACTCCACGCGCCGGTCGCTGGCCGGCGCCGTCCCGGTGTCGACGCGCCTCGACACCCTCCAGCTCGCCTGGTGGGAGACCGACCGCTGCCACGTCCTGGAGCAGTGGACCCTGGGCACGGGCGGCCCCGGGTGAGGCGCGGGCTCGTGGCGTGGGTCGCGGCGTGGTCGGTGGCCGGCGCAGGCTGCGCGACCGCTCCGACAGAACCGAGTGCGCCCCCGGGGTCACCCTCGTCCGGCGAGGAGTCGTCCCAGGTCGAGCGAGGTCTTCGCCGCAGTGCCGTGGTCGAGTGGGTCTACGACGGGGACTCGATCCGGGTGGACCTGCGTCGTGGTGGTGAGCAGCGCGTCCGACTGCTGGGCATCGACACGCCCGAAGGCGCCGAGGCGGCCGAGTGCGGTGCCGACGAGGCTCGCGCGGCGCTGGTCGACCTGGTCCCGCCCGGCACGCGGGTGGTGCTGGTGCGAGACCCGGGACAGGACGACCGCGACCGGTACGACCGGATGCTGCGCCATGTCGAGGTGGGTGGGCGCGACGCCGGTGCTCTGCTCGTCGAGCAGGGTCTGGCGAGGGTCTACGTCTTCAGGGGCGAGCCGTTCCTCCGAGCCGATGACTATCGCGTGCTGGAGCGGTCGGCGCGCGAGCAGGACCGTGGCTCGTGGGGGACGTGCTGGCGGTGAGCCTCAGCCCCTGCCCGCCGCCCGCAGTGCCGCGACGTACGCCTCGTAGGTCGTGTCGTTGAAGGCCACGAGCCGACACTCGCGCACCTCGCTCTCGGCCTCGGTCAGCACCTGCACGGCTGCGGCGACGGCGTCGTCGTGGGGCCAGCCGTAGACCCCGCCGCTGATGAGGGGGAACGCCACGCTGCGGGCTCCCAGCTCGTCGGCGACCTCCAGGCACCGGCGGTAGCACGACTCGAGCAGGGAGCGGTCCCGCTCGCCGGCCCGGTGGTTGGGGCCGACGGTGTGGATGATCCACCGGGCGGGGAGGTCTCCCGCGGTGGTCCACCCGGCGTCGCCGGTGGCGAGGCCGTGGGGGAAGCGGGCGCGGCAGTCCGCGAGCACGGCGGGTCCGCCGGCCGCGTGGATGGCCCCGTCGACGCCACCGCCACCACGCATCCGGTTGTTGGCTGCGTTGACGATCGCGTCCACGTGCACGGTGGTGATGTCGCCCTTGACCGGGATGATCTCCATGCGTCCAGTCTGCCGCGCGCCACCGACAGTTGCGCTCGACGTCACCGCGCACGGGGCCCGGCGTGCAAGGATCACCCCATGACTGCTTGGGCACACCTCGAGATCACCGTCGACGACCAGGGCAACGTGGAGGTCGGTGGCTACAACGCCGACGCAGAATCCATCGTCGCCGGTTCTGAGTCCTGGGAGGACCTGCTCAGCAACCTGGGCGCCAACGGCTGGGAGCTGGTCCAGGTGATGCCCGGCCACGAGATGACCTACTGGTTCAAGAAGCAGGCCTGACCCGGTCGTCAGTCGGCGCGGCGGGGCGGGTCGCCCGCGCGCTGTGACGGGCGATACATTCCCGCCGTGAGTGCCCAAGCCCCCTCTGCGGTGATCCTCATCCGTGCCGAGAAGTTCGCCCCCAACCCGGCCACTGCGGCGGACAATGCGTTCCAGGCGGAGGTCCCGGCAGGAACTCCTGAGGACGAGGTCGCTGCGCGGGCACTGCGGGAGATGGATGCCCTCGCCCAGGCCCTGCGCGAGGCGGGGGTGACCGTGCACGTCTTCGAGGACGAGGACCACACGCGGCCCGACAGCGTCTTCCCCAACAACTGGCTCTCCACCCACGCCGGCGGGTTGGTCGCCGTCTACCCGATGTACGCGTCGAACCGGCGCCACGAGCGGCGCGCCGACATCCTGGAGATGCTCAAGTCGCACTACCGCGTGCAGACGATCGTCGACTACAGCGGCCTGGAACCGGACGGGATCTTCCTCGAGGGCACCGGCGCGATGGTGCTCGACCACGTCTCCCGCGTTGCCTACACCGCTCGTAGCCACCGGGCCGACCCGCACGTCCTGGAGCGGTTCTGCACCGACTTCGGCTACGAGCCGATGGCGTTCGACGCGGTGGACTCCGACGGCGTCCCCGTCTACCACACCAACGTCATCGCCTGCATCGGCACCGATGTCGCGCTCGTCGCCCTCGAGATGATCCGCGACGAGCGCCGTCGCGAGCAGGTGCGCGAGCGCCTCTCGGTGAAGGGCCGCACGATCGTCGAGATCACCGAGGAGCAGGTGCGTCAGTTCGCCGGCAACGCGGTGGAGCTGTCCGGACGTACCCCCGAAGGACGGCGCCGCCACGTCATGGCCATGTCCGTGCGAGCCAGGGCCAGCCTGCGTCCCGACCAGGTCGCCCTGATCGAGGAGTCGTGCGAGATCCTCGCCGTGGACATCCCCACGATCGAGCTCGCCGGCGGCTCCGTGCGGTGCATGATCGCCGGCGTCCACCTGGACCCACGCCCGGCGGCCGAGCCCGAGCTCACCGAGGCCGTCGAGGCCATCGACGAGGACCCCGAGTCCATCGACGGGTTCGAGGCGGCGACGGCGTTGCCCGAGGACTGATCGGGCCCGCGTTTCCACCGAATTGGGGAAGAACGCGTTCTAGTTGAGACAGACGCGGGAATCCCTTGTGCGTGACCTGCGCCACCTGCTCTGCTCCGCCCACCCCCCGGGCACCCGGGCGGATTCGGTCTCAGGAGGATCCATGTCGTCACGCCGTCTCGCCATGTCCGTCGCAGCGGCTGTGGTGGCCCTGCCCCTCGTGCTCGCCGGGCCGGCCGCACAGGCCGAGGAGGCCCTGCCGCCGTTCTACGTCGCCCCGGCGACGCTGCCCGCGTCCAACGGCGACGTCATCCGCAGCGAGCCCCTGGGCTTCCTCCTCGACCCGGCCGACCTGAGCAGCGCCGCGTACACCTCCAAGCGGGTGCTCTACCGCTCCACGAACCGCACCGGGAAGCCCATCGCCGTGTCGGGCTCGGTGCTCGTGCCCAAGGCGCCGTGGATCGGGCCCGGCAAGCGGCCGGTGATCGGCTACGCCGTCGGCACCCAGGGGATCGGCGACACGTGCGCGCCGTCGCGACAGCTCAGCGAGGGGTTCGAGTACGAGTCGATCTTCATGGCGGGCCTCCTGCTGCGCGGCTACGCCATCGCGATGACCGACTACGAGGGCCTGGGCACGGCGGGCATGCACACCTACATGGACCGGGAGTCGCAGGGCCACGCCGTGCTCGACATGGTGCGGGCCGCCCAGCGGTTGCCCGGCAGTGGTCTGGACGTCACGCACCCGGTCGGGCTGTACGGCTACTCACAGGGAGGCGCCGGCTCGGCCTCCGCGGTCGAGCTGGCCCCGACCTATGCACCGGAGCTGCGGGTTCGCGGCGCCGTGGCGGGGGCCGTGCCCGCCGACCTCCGGGCCCTGCCCGGGGCGATCGACGGCTCGATCTTCTCGGAGTTCACCTGGTTCGCGATCGCCGGTCTCACCGCGAGCTACGGCGTCGACATGATGCCGTACCTCAACGACGCCGGCCGGGCGATGTACGACGAGATCTCCGACGACTGCGTGTTCGACCTCTTCAACACGGCGTTCACCACGTCCAGCGACTACACCTCGGACGGGGCAGACCTCGCCGAGCTGATCACCCGCGAGCCGTTCCGCACCATGATCGACGACCAGGCGATCGGTCGGCGCAAGCCGTCGGCGCCCGTGCTGGTGACCCACAGCGTGCTCGACGACGTGGTTCCCTACCGTGTCGGGGAGCAGCTTGCGAAGGACTGGTGCCGACGGGGCGCCAAGGTGCGGCTGAGCACCAACGTGAGCCCGGGACACGTGGGTGGCATGCTCAACAACGCGACCGAGGTCTACTCCTTCTTCGAGGCGCGGTTCGCAGGCCTCGCCGCCCTGTCCTCGTGCTGGCGGCTGTGAGCCCCGGGGCCCGTAGGGGGGTGGCGGGGCCGGTGGTCACGGGAGAGGGTCGGGGCATGCTCCCCCTCGCCGTCGAGTCCCACTGGATGACCAGCAGCCCCACCACTTCCTTCGCCCCCCTGGCGGGCGATGTCACCGCTGACGTGGTGGTCGTCGGCGCGGGCATCGCCGGGATCAGCACCGCCTGGGAGCTGGCCCGCAAGGGTCTCGACGTGGTCGTGCTCGAGGCCGACCGGGTGGCGGCCGGGGTCACCGGCCACACGACCGCCAAGCTCACCGCCCTGCACACCTTGGCCTACTCGCACGTCGAGGAGACCTTCGGGCGCGACGCGGCCCGGCTCTACGCCACGTCGCAGCAGGAGGCCGTCGACCACGTCGCGACCGTCGCCGAGGAGCTCGGCATCGACTGCGAGCTGGAGCGGTGTCCCGCGTTCACCTATGCGCCCGTGCACCGACCCGACCACGACGTGCGAGCCGAGGCCGAGGCCGCGGCTCGGGCCGGGCTCGCCGCGTCGTACGTGACCGAGACGGACCTCCCGTACGCCGTCGCCGGGGCGGTTCGTGTGGAGGACCAGCTGCAGTTCCACCCCCGCAAGTACCTCCTGGGCCTGGTCGACGACCTCGTCCGCCGTGGTGGCCGCGTCCACGAGCGGAGCCGGGTCACCGACCTCAAGGAGGGTGGACCATGCGTGGTGACCACGGAGTCCGGCGCCACGGTGCGCGCGGCCGACGTGGTGGTCACCACGCACTACCCGGTCTTCGACCGCGCCCTGCTGTTCGCCCGCCTGAGCGTCAAGCGCGCACTGGTGATCGGCGCCGCCATCCCCGAGGCAGCCGCCCCGGAGGGCATGTACATCACCACGGAGGACAACACCCGGTCGATCCGGACGGCGCCGCTGGCCCCGGGAGAGCGCCTGCTCATCGTCACCGGTGAGCACGTGGACCCGGGTGAGCACGACGTGCTCGACCACTTCCGGCGGCTCGCCGACTGGACCACGGCCATGTTCCCGTCGGCCCGCATCACCCACCGCTGGGCGACCCAGGACACGAGCAGCCTCGACGGGGTGCCGTACGTCGGTCGCCTGCACGTGGGCGCCCGGCACGCCTGGGTGGCGACGGGCTTCGGAGGCTGGGGGATGAGCGGCGGGGTGATGGCCGGTCGCCTGCTCGGCGACCTCGTCACGGGTGCCGAGCCGGAGTGGGCGGGTCTCTACGACCCGCGCCGCATCAAGCCCCTCACCGAGGCGGGGCCGGTGCTGGGGCAGATGGCGAAGGTGGTTCGTCACTTCGTCGGTGACCGGCTCACCTCCCACGTGGACTCCGTCGACGACATCCCGCCCGGTGCCGGTGCCCTCACGCGCGTCGACGGGCAGCGGTGTGCGGTCTATCGAGACCCGGAAGGCTCGCTCCACGCCGTGTCGGCCACCTGCACCCACCTGGGCTGCCTGGTCGGCTTCAACGCGGCTGAGACCGCGTGGGAGTGCCCGTGCCACGGATCCCGGTTCGCCGTCGACGGCGCCGTGCTCCAGGGGCCGGCGACGGCGCCGCTGGAGACCGTACGCACCGGGGAGCCCGGAAAGGACTGAGGTCCCTCAGCGGGAGGCCAATACCCCTGCTGCTGTCCACCTGTGGCGGGCATGCTGGGCCCATGGAGTTCGACCACCACCTCAACCACCTCAACCTGCGTGAGTACATCGACACGCTCAAGGCCCGCGGCTACCGCGTCGAGGGGTCCAAGGACGAGGACCCGACGTTGATCGCCCCCGACGGCAGCGCGGTCGAGACCTGGCGGGAGGACTACCCCTACGACGAGCTCATCAGCCGCGAGGAGTACGAGGACGAGAAGTACCGCCTGCAGGTGGAGCTGCTGAAGTTCCAGTACTGGTCGGAGGACGCCGGCGCCAAGCACGTCGTGCTCTTCGAGGGTCGCGACGCTGCGGGCAAGGGAGGCACGATCAAGCGCTTCATGGAGCACCTCAACCCGCGCGCCGCGCGGGTGGTGGCGCTCGCCAAGCCGTCGAGCACCGAGAAGGGGCAGTGGTACTTCCAGCGGTACGTGCAGCACCTGCCCACGGAGGGGGAGATGGTGCTCTTCGACCGCTCCTGGTACAACCGTGCCGGTGTCGAGCGGGTCATGGGGTTCTGCTCCGACGACGAGTACCAGGTCTTCATGAACCAGGCGCCGCGCTTCGAGCGGATGCTCGTCGAGTCGGGCACCACGGTCACCAAGTTCTGGTTCTCGGTGACCCAGAGCGAGCAGCGCACGCGCTTCGCGATCCGTCAGATCGACCCGGTGCGCCAGTGGAAGCTCTCGCCGATGGACCTCGAGAGCCTGGACAAGTGGGAGGACTACACCGCGGCCAAGGAGAAGACCTTCGAGCTCACGGACAAGAAGTACGCGCCCTGGATCGTGATCAAGAGCAACGACAAGAAGCGGGGGCGCATCAACGCGATGCGGGCCTTCCTGGACCAGTTCGACTACGACGGCAAGGATGCAGACGTCGTGGGCGCACCGGACCCGCTCATCGTCAGTCGCGCGAAGTACACCGAGGGCGACTGATCACGCTGACGCCATCTCCCGCGGCGGCGGGGCGACGCACGACAGCTCTCCGAGCAGGCGCTTGCGCAACGCCCAGGCGAGCAGGACGATCGCCGCTGCCTGCAACCAGGGCTGGACGGGGGCGAACCACGTCATCGCGCCGGCGCTGCCCAGGGCCAGCAGCACCAGCTTGTTGCACACGGGACAGCCGACCGCGAAGAAGGTGAGCGCTCCTCCGATCCAGCCGCCACGACGCGACGAGGTGTCGGTGGGCGTCTGCACCGGGTTGGCGACGTAGGACGCGAGCAGCAGGCCGGCGAGGACCGACGAGACCAGCAGCGACGGCCAGGCCCACGCGGTCGGCGGGACCGAGCGGCCGAAGACGGGCGTGTCGATGAGGTCGGTGGGCACGCCGATCACGAGGACGGTCCCGACAGTGGCTGCGAGGGCGACGAGCCAGCGTCGGGCCGGCCACATCCGCAGGGCGGTGAGCATGCGGCCAACTGTGACATGCCCACGGTCAAGTCCGGTCGCGCAGGGACCATCGGCCCTTCCAGCCGGTCCGGCGACCGGGCACCGTGAAGACATGGTCCAGCAGACGACCGCGCCCCTCGGGGCGGTGCAACGGCACACGACGGGTGTCCGGCTGGCGGCAGGCGCCGACCTCGCCGCCAAGGCGGTCCTCCTCGTGATGATCCTGCTCGTGGTCGCCGACCCGACGTGGGGCAACCTCGAGGGCAAGGCGCCCATGGGGCGAGCGGTGACGTACCCGATGCTGGCGCTGGCCCTGCCGCTGTGGTGGTCGGTGCGAGGCCGGGGGAGACCCTTCCCCTGGGTGGCCGACCTCCTGGTCACGATCCCGGGGTTCAGTGACCTGCTCGGCAACCGGCTGGACCTCTTCGACCGGGTGGTGTGGTTCGACGACTGGATCCACTTCGTCAACGCGGCGATGCTGAGCGCTGCCGTCCTGATGCTGACGCGACGCGGTGGGGAGAGGCTGTGGGACCTGCTGGCGCGTTCCGTCGCGTTCGGCGTGAGCGTGTCGCTGGCATGGGAGCTGTGGGAGATGTGGGCCTTCGTCACCCATTCCCCGGAGATGCCGACGGCCTACGTGGACACCATGGGGGACATCATCCTGGGCTGGACGGGTTCCGTGACGGCGGCGCTCGTCCTCGGCGCCCTCTGGCGGGTCCGCCGCTCGGGGTGACGGGCGATGGCGGGCACGACGAGCGCAGCCGGCCTCTCCTCGGCTGACGCCGCGGCCCTCCTCGCCGAGGTGGGGCCCAACACCCTGCCGCGCCCACGCCGACCTGCCCTGTGGCGACAGTTCGCGCGGCAGCTCACCCACCTTCTCGCCCTGCTGCTCATCGGCGCCGCGGCCCTGGCGTGGCTTGGCGGCATGCCGTCACTCTCGGCCGCCATCGCGGTCGTGGTGGTGCTCAACGCGGTGTTCGCCTTCTGGCAGGAGCACCGGGCGGACCGCTCGGCCGAGCAGCTGCGTGGGCTGCTGCCCAGTGCCGTACGGGTCAGGCGCGACGGCGAGGTGCGCACGATCGACGCGGACGCGCTGGTGCCGGGGGACAGGGTGCTGCTCGCCGCCGGCGAGCGGGTCGCCGCCGACGTCACGCTGGAGCAGGCGCGCGACCTGCGGGTCGACGAGTCGATGGTGACCGGCGAGAGCGAGCCGGTGCGCCACGACGTCGGGGACGACGCGGTGGGCGGCACTTTCGTCGTCCAGGGCGAGGCCGAGGGGGTGGTCCGCGCCACGGGCGCCGACACCGTGCTGGCGAGCATCTCCGCCCTCACCGAGAGCGCCACCCGGCCACCGAGCCCCCTGACCGTCGAGCTCGCCCGGGTCGTCCGGGTGGTGGCTGTCGTGGCCTGCGCCACCGGCGGCGTGCTCGGCCTGACGGCCCTGGCGCTGGGCCTCAGCGGCACGCATGCCTTCCTGTTCGGTGTGGGCGTGACGGTCGCGCTGGTCCCTGAGGGCCTGCTGCCCACGGTGACGTTGTCCCTGGCCCGGGCCGCCCAGCTCATGGCGCAGCGCAACGCACTGGTCCGACACCTCGACGCGGTGGAGACGCTGGGCGCGACGACGTTCATCTGCACCGACAAGACCGGGACCGTCACGCAGAACCGCATGGCCGTGGTGGAGGTGTGGACGCAGGGGCGGAGGGTCGCGATCCACGGCACCGGCGTGAACCCCGTCGGCGTGGTCGGCACGGACGAGCACGACGTACGTGCCGTGGCCGAGGTCGCTGCCGCGGCAGCGCACTGCGTGAGCGGACGGGTGGTGACTCGCGACGGGGCGTGGGTGGCCGAGGGCGACCCCATGGAGGCCGCCCTCCACTGCGCCGCGTTGCGGGCGGGAGCAGGCGACGACCTCGACGACGTGGACCTCGCCGTCCCGTACAGCCCGGAACGGATGATGAGCTCGGCACTGAGCCGCGACACCCTCCACACGCTCGGCGCCCCCGAACGCGTGCTCGAGCGATGCCTCGACGCGCCCGCCGAGGCATGGGCCGTCCTTCACGACATGTCCGGGCGCGGGCTCAGGGTCCTCGCGGTGGCCCGGCGCACCGTGCCGCCCGGCACTGGAGCCGATGGCCTCGAGGAGGGGCTGGCACTGCTGGGCCTGATGGGCCTGGAGGACCCGCCGCGCCCCGACGTCGCCTCGGCACTCCAGGCGTGCACCGACGCAGACATCCGGGTGGCGATGCTGAGCGGCGACCACCCGCGCACCGCTGAGGCGATTGCCCGGGAGGTCGGGCTCCTGCACGAGGGGGGACGCGTGCTGGTGGGTGCCGAGCTGCCGGAGGACGACGCTGCCCTGGGCGCCCTCCTGGACCATCGCGACGGGGTCGTGGTGGCCAGGGTGACGCCCGCCGACAAGCTGCGGATCGCGAGGTCGTTGCGCGGACGTGGGCACGTCGTCGCCATGACCGGGGACGGCGTGAACGACGCGCCGGCCCTGCGCGAGGCGGACGTGGGCGTGGCGATGGGGGCGTCGGGGAGCGACGTCGCACGGGAGGCTGCGGACCTGGTGCTGCTCGACGACCACTTCGGCACCATCGTCACGGCCGTGGAGCTGGGACGGGCGACCTTCGCCAACGTGCGCCGGTTCCTCACCTACCACCTCACCGACAACGTGGCCGAGCTCGCGCCCTTCGCGGCGTGGGCGCTCACGGGAGGTCAGCTGCCTCTGGCGATCGGGGTCCTGCAGGTGCTGGCCCTGGACATCGGCACCGACATGCTGCCGGCGCTCGCGCTGGGCACCGAGCCCCCGTCCGGACGGGCGATGAAGGGGCGGGCCGCAGCCCGCTCGCTGGTGGACCGGCGCCTGCTGACGCGAGCGTTCGCCGTGCTCGGGCCCGTGGAGGCGCTGGCCGCACTGGGCGTGTTCGTCTCGGTGTTGCTGCTGGGCGGGTGGGGCTGGGGCGGCGTACCGGACGCTGCCCTGCTCTCGGTGGCCTCGGGCAGCACGTTCGCGACGATCGCACTGGCCCAGATGGCGAACGCCTTCGCCTGCCGCAGCGAGGTCGAGCCCGTGTGGCGGCTGCGTCCGTCGACCAACAGGCCACTGGTGTGGGCGGTCGTCGCCGAGCTCGTCCTCCTGCTCGTGTTCGTGGGCCTGCGCCCGGTCGCGGACCTGCTCGGCGGCGGCTGGCCCTCGCGGGAGGGCTGGGCGCTCGCCGGGGCAGGCGCGGTGCTGCTCGTGGCCGTCGACGCGCTGCACAAGCGCGTACGGGCCCGCGGCTGAGCGTCTCCGCCGGCTCAGGACTCCGCAGCCAGGACCGTGCGCGTCACCGGGATCACGCTGTCGGGGTTGAGGCTGAGCGAGTCGATCCCCAGCTTCACGAGGAACTCGGCCACCTCGGGGTGGTCCGACGGAGCCTGGCCGCAGATGCCGGAGTGGATGCCGTTGCGGCGACAGCCCTCCACCGCGAGCCGGATCATCTCCATCACGCCGGCGTCCTGCTCGTCGTAGTCGAAGGCCACCAGCTCGCTGTCACGGTCGACGCCCAAGGTCAGCTGGGTGAGGTCGTTCGAGCCGATGGAGTAGCCGTCGAAACGCTGGGCGAACTGGTCGACGAGGATGACGTTGTTGGGGATCTCGCACATGGCGTAGACCTGCAGACCGGCCTCGCCGCGGCGCAGGCCGTGCTCCGCCATCGCCGCGAGCACCTGGTCCGCCTCGGCCACGCGGCGCACGAACGGCAGCATCACGACCACGTTGTCCAGCCCCATCTCGCCCCGGACCCGCGCGATGGCTCGGCACTCGAGGGCGAAGCCCTCCTCGTAGGCCGGGTGGGCGTAGCGGGAGGCACCACGGAAGCCCAGCATCGGGTTGGCCTCGACGGGCTCGAAGGCCTGGCCGCCCAGCAGGCTGGCGTACTCGTTGGTCTTGAAGTCCGACATGCGCACCACCACGGGCTTGGGGTGGAACGCCGCGGCGATGGTCCCGATGCCCTCGGACAGGCGCTCGACGAAGTAGATCTCCCCGTCCGGGTAGCTGCGGGTCAGGCGAGCGATCTCTTCGCGGGTGGCGTCGTCGGATACCCGCTCGGGGTGCAGCAGCGCCATGGGGTGGGCGCCGATGGACTCGGTGACGATGAACTCCATGCGGGCCAGCCCGACGCCGTCGGTGGGCAGGGCCGCGGTCTTGAAGGCGAGGTCCGGGTTGCCGAGGTTGACCATGATCTTCGTCCGCGGACGGGGGAGGTCCTCGACGCTGGTGGTCGTACGCCGCACGTCGGCCTCGCCGCGGTAGACGTGGCCGGTGTCGCCCTCGGCGCACGACACCGTGACGACCTCGCCGGCCGGGACCGTCGCGGTGGCGTCCCGCGTGCCGACGACGGCCGGGATGCCGAGCTCGCGGGCCACGATGGCGGCGTGGCAGGTGCGGCCGCCGCTGTCGGTGACGATCGCTGCCGCCGTCTTCATCACCGGCCCCCAGTCGGGGGACGTGGTGTCGGCCAGCAGCACCTCGCCGGGCTGGAACGCCGCGAGGTCCTCGGCGCTCGAGACGTGGCGTACGCGACCGGTCGCGACCCGCTCCCCGACGGAGCGTCCGGAGGCCAGCAGCTCGCCGTGGCTGCGTACCTTGAAGCTCTCGATCGTCGCGCCGCTCTGGCGTGACGCCACGGTCTCGGGGCGGGCCTGCACGATGTAGAGCTCGCCGTCGGGGCCGTCCTTGGCCCACTCGATGTCCATCGGGATGCCGTAGTGGCGCTCGATCGCCATCGCGAGACCTGCCAGCTCGAGCACCTCCTCGTCGCTGACGCAGAACCGGTCGCGCTCCTGCGCGGGGGTCTCACGGTTGCGTGTCGTCGTGTGCTCGCCGTCGTCCTCGAGCACCATCGTGACCTGCTTGGCGCCCATCCGGCGGCGCAGCACGGCCCGGTGCCCGGCGGCGTACGTCGGCTTGTGGACGTAGAACTCGTCGGGGTCGACGGTGCCCTGCACGACGTTCTCGCCCAGGCCGTAGGCGCCGGTGACGAAGACGACGTCGCGGAACCCGGACTCGGTGTCGAGGGTGAAGATCACGCCCGAGGTAGCCAGGTCGGAGCGCACCATCTCCATGACGCCGACCGACAGGGCGACGGTGTGGTGGGGGAAGCCGTTCTCGATCCGGTAGTGCACGGCCCGCTCGGTGTAGAGGCTGGCGAAGCAGCGCAGCACGGTGTCGAGGACGGCGTCCTCACCGCTCACGTTGAGGAACGACTCGTGCTGCCCGGCGAAGCTCGCCTCCGGCAGGTCCTCGGCCGTGGCCGAGCTGCGGACGGCAACGGCGCGCGGCTGCCCGTCGGCGTGGGTGAGGCCGGCGTAGGCCGCGGAGACCTCCGCTCGCAGGTCCGCCGGCAGCCCGGCTCCCAGGATGAGCCGCCGCGCACGCGCGGCACGGTCGGCGAGGTCGGCGACCTCGAGCGGGTCCGCGTCGCTCAGGAGTGCCTCGAGCTCGTCGGCCAGGCCGGCCTCGGCGATGACGTGCCGGTAGGCCTCGGCGGTGACGACGAACCCGTCGGGCAGGCGTACGCCCGCGCTGGCGAGGTGCTGGTGCATCTC